>DAOWFN010000103.1 GCA_030637945.1 Gammaproteobacteria bacterium | reverse complement strand
TAAATTACGGCAAACATCTATCCATTAATACCTCATTCTTTAGCATTATCAGTAAGTTATTGATATACAGTGATGCTGCTTGTTTGTTAAGATTGCGCCAATTTTAAGTTAGCAGGCATCAGTATTTTGATGATGTAGTAATGAGGAGTTTGAATGTTTTCCAAAGATACAACGATCGAAGGTTATGACGAGGCACTATGGGCTGCGATGCAGCATGAGGTAAAGCGTCAGGAAGAGCATATCGAGTTAATTGCATCAGAGAATTATGCCAGCCAGCGTGTAATGCAGGCGCAGGGATCGGTATTAACAAATAAATATGCTGAAGGTTATCCGGCACGTCGATATTATGGCGGCTGTGAGAATGTTGATGTTGCAGAACAATTAGCCATCGATCGTGTAAAACAATTGTTTGGCGCTGGTTATGCCAACGTGCAGCCACATTCAGGTTCGCAGGCAAACGCGGCAGTCTATATGGCACTTTGCAAGCCGGGTGATACGGTACTGGGTATGTCTCTGGCCGATGGTGGACATCTGACTCATGGCTCTCACGTTAGTTTTTCTGGAAAGATATACAATGCAGTCCAGTATGGTCTGGATAATGAGACAGGTATTGTTGATTATGATGAAGTTCAGCGTTTGGCTGATGAGCATAAACCAAAAATGATCGTTGCCGGTTTCTCTGCCTATTCACAGGTAATGGACTGGGACCGTTTTCGTGCTATCGCTGATTCTTGCGGCGCTTATCTTTTTGTTGACATGGCACACGTTGCGGGTTTGATCGCAGCGGATTTATATCCTAACCCTGTCGGTGTGGCTGATGTCGTAACCTCAACCACGCACAAAACATTACGTGGCCCACGTGGCGGTATTATTCTGGCCGGCGAAAATTCATTGCTCAAGAATGAAGACCTTGCGAAAAAATTAAACTCTGCGATTTTTCCCGGTACACAGGGTGGTCCGTTAATGCATGTCATTGCAGCTAAGGCAGTTGCGTTTAAAGAAGCACAGGAACCAGAGTTTGCTGTGTATCAGAAGCAGGTTATTGTTAATGCGCAAGCGATGGCGAAAGTCGTTCTCGAACGTGGTTATAAAGTGGTTTCAGGTGGAACGGATAATCATCTATTCCTGTGGGATCTCACACCTAAAAGTCTAACAGGTAAGGTCGTTGAAGCTGAGTTGGGTAAGGCGCACATAACGGTGAACAAAAATGCTGTTCCAAATGACCCGCAATCTCCATTTGTGACTAGCGGTATTCGGGTAGGCACACCAGCGATGACCACACGTGGGTTTACAGAGAAAGATGCAACCGATCTGGCGGTCTGGATGTGTGACATCATCGATAGCATCAAAGATGATGTGGCCGACGTGACTGTTGTCGATAACGTTCGTGAAAAAGTGACTGCCATCTGCAAGCGACTGCCTGTTTATGAAGTATAACTTTTAAAGTCAGTACGAAAACACTATATGCATTGCCCATTTTGTTCAGCACCTGATACCCGAGTGATCGATTCGCGTTTGACGAACGATGGTGACCAGGTACGTCGTCGTCGCGAATGTGTTTCGTGTAACGAACGGTTCACAACCTATGAAAGTGCCGAGCTGAACATGCCGCGTATCGTTAAGCAGGATGGCAGCAGGGTGCCATTTAAGTCAGAAAAACTCTGTGCCGGTGTAATGCGAGCGCTAGAGAAACGGCCGGTAAGTACCGAGCAGGTCGATGCGGCAATTAACAGTATCACACATCAATTGTTGGCTGCCGGAGAACGAGAGGTGAGTTCTTCAATGATTGGTAACCTGGTGATGAAAGAGTTATTAGCGCTCGATCAGGTAGCGTATATTCGCTTTGCATCTGTATATCTTGATTTTTCTGACATCAATGCTTTTCGTGATGCGATAGAGAAAATCGAGAAAAAGAAAGCAGCTAAAAAAACCAGTTAACAAACACTGTATTCCTGATTTTAAAAAATGAGCAGTGACGTCGAATACATGCAGCATGCCATAAGGCTTGCTAAGAAAGGTTTATATACCACGGATCCAAATCCGTGTGTTGGTTGCGTCATCGTAAACGATGGTGAGATAGTCGGTGAGGGATGGCACCGGTATGCAGGCGAGCCCCATGCTGAAATAAATGCTTTGGAACAGGCAGGGGATAAGGCAAAAGGTTCGACGGTTTTTGTTACCCTCGAACCTTGTAGTCACACAGGTAAAACACCACCTTGTGCTGAAGCATTAATCAATGCTGACGTAAAAAAAGTTGTTGTAGCAATGGTCGACCCGAATCCCCTGGTCGCCGGGGATGGCTTGAAAAAGTTAGAGACTGCCAACATAGAAACGACGAGTGGATTACTTGAGTCGCAGGCACGTGAGCTAAATCCTGGTTTCATCAAACGCATGGAATCAGGCCGTCCTTTTGTAAGGGTGAAACTTGCTATGAGCCTCGATGGCCGTACGGCTATGGCTTCTGGTGAAAGCCAATGGATTAGTGGCGATGCCTCACGTAATGATGTGCAGCATCTGCGTGCGCAAAGTTCTGCGATTTTGACCGGTATTGATACGGTGTTGGCTGATGATCCATCGATGAATGTCAGGTTGACTGCAGAGCAGTTGAATATAGACCATATCAGGCAACCGAAACGTATAGTGCTGGATAGTCAGCTCAGGATGCTGTCTGATGTTAAGATAGCGACTTTGGATGCTGAATGTATCGTTTACACTACAGTGAATGTGGATAATGATAAGCAGTGTCCATTTAAAATTGAAACGATTGATACACTAAATGACCAGATTGATCTGCATGCTCTAATGAGAGATCTGGCGAAAAAGGAAATAAATCTCCTTCATGTAGAAGCGGGTTCTGTTCTGTGTGGTGCTCTTTTAAAAAATGACCTCGTTGATGAAATCATTATTTATATGGCACCACATATTATGGGTGACGGTGCAAGAGGGTTATTTCATCTGCCCGGGTTAGAGAAGATGAAAGACAGGATTTCACTCAAGATAAATGATGTGAGACCTATCGGTAATGATATTCGAATTACAGCACAACCAGTTTGTTGCGAGTAGATTCATACTACTAAACATGTTATTAAATATAAGCACGAGGTTATAAATGTCTACAGTTGTTGTTGCAAAAAAAGCGGGCAAAGTTTGTATAGCTGCGGATAGTCTGACCAGTTTTGGTGACTTGAAGTTAAGTTCATACTATGACGCTACGCACGACAAAATTTTACGTCATGATGAAAACTATCTTGGCATCGTAGGCAGTGCTGCTCACCAGTTAGTATTGGAAAGTGTGTTCGCCAGTAAAAAAGTGGCTGAGAAAAAAATTAACATCGATTTTTCGTCACGCTTGTCCATATTCGAAAGTTTTCGTACCTTGCACCCGGTCTTAAAACAAAAATATTTTTTAAACTCCAAAGATGAAGATGATGATCCTTATGAATCTACACAGATAGATGCGTTGATCGCCAATCCTTTTGGTATTTTTGGTGTGCATTCATTACGTGAAGTAACAGAATATAACAAGTTCTGGGCGATTGGTTCGGGTGCTGAATATGCCCTGGGTGCAATGTTTGCGATTTATGATACTGTAGCATCTGCTGAAGAAATAGCTGAGGCTGGTGTTGCTGCCGGTGCGGAGTTTAATAATGCTTCATCGATGCCATTATCAAGTTATGTTGTTGATCTGCAGCAATTACAGTCAGTGGCTAAATAGCTATTCTATATATCATGTTTACTGGAATTATCGAAGCAGTTGGTTGCATAAAAAAGATTGAGCCTGTCGGCGGCGATATGCGCTTGCATGTTGACGTCGGTGATCTGGATATGAGCGATGTGCAATCAGGCGACAGCATTGCGGTCAATGGTGTTTGCTTAACGGCGGTCGAATTTGATGACAAGTATTTTGTGGCTGATGTTTCAAATGAAACGATCACCTTGACCAGCTTAAAAGATCTTGCGATAGGTAGTGAGGTAAATCTTGAGAAAGCGCTTTTGCCAACAACGCGTTTAGGTGGTCATTTAGTCAGTGGCCATGTTGATGGTCTGGGAGAAGTGGTCTCGATTAAAGAAGAGGCACGTTCGATTCAATTAATTATTAGAGCGCCGGAAGATCTTAAACATTATATTGCGATGAAAGGTTCGATCTGTATCGATGGTACTAGCTTAACAGTGAATAAAATCACTGATGCTGATTTCGAAATAAATATAGTTCCGCATACGCAGCAACAAACGATTATTAAAAATTATAAGCCGGGTACGCAAGTAAATCTTGAAGTGGATTTAATCGCACGTTATCTGGAAAGGTTATTGATGAAGCAGGATGGCGATGCAGGCAGTGGAATAACACTTGAAGCATTAGCTAAAGCCGGATTTGTTAGTTAATTATTAAATTAAGAATTACGAATTTATTATTATGAAGTTGAATACGACTGAAGAAATCATTGAAGATATCCGTCAGGGCAAGATGGTCGTCATTATGGATGATGAAGATCGTGAAAATGAAGGTGACCTTTTGATGGCGTCTTCCGCAGTGACGCCGGACGATGTTAATTTTATGGCACGTTATGGCCGCGGCTTAATCTGTATGACCTTGACTCAAGAGCGTTGCCAGCAATTAAGCTTGCCATTGATGATCAGTGGAACGGATGTTATCGAGAGCACTAACTTCACCATGTCTATCGAGGCTGCTGAAGGTGTTACAACAGGAATATCTGCGGCAGATCGTGCGGTTACGATTGCGGCGGCTGTAAAAGCCGATGCGTCTGCCAAAGACATCGTACAGCCGGGCCATATCTTTCCACTGATGGCACAGCAAGGCGGTGTATTAACACGAGCAGGACATAC
>DAOWFN010000041.1 GCA_030637945.1 Gammaproteobacteria bacterium | reverse complement strand
TTACCTCGTATCCGGGTCACCCAAAACAAACCCTTATCAGTCAATGATTTATGCCATGGGAATATTTGAGAATATTTGGGGTCAGAGTAAAAACTGAATATTTGGAATATTTGGGGTCAGAGTAAAAACTCAATAGAATATTTGGGGTCAGAGTAAAAACTGAATATTTGGGGTCAGAGTAAAAACTCAATGTAATTCAATATAAGTTACAATCTCTATTATTTGTTATATATCAAGGAGGATGTATGGCGCGCTTACCGAGGGTATGCCTACCGAGTATTCCACAACATATCATTCAGCGAGGCAATAACAGACAAGTTTGCTTTGTATCAGAAGAAGATTTTTCAGCTTATGCATATTGGTTGTATCAGTATGCTAAAAAATTTGAAGTAAGCATACATGCATGGGTTTTTATGACAAACCATGTGCATCTGTTGGTCACGCCTACGACAAAAAATGGTGTGTCTAATCTGATGCAGATGTTAGGTCGGCATTATGTTCGTTATTTCAATTACACATATAAGCGTACGGGAACACTTTGGGAAGGACGCTTTAAATCGTGTTTGGTTGAAGCTGAAAGTTATTTTTTAACATGTCAGCGGTACATAGAGTTAAATCCTATTCGTGCTGGTATGGTTGAATCGCCGTCTGATTATCATTGGTCAAGTTATCAAGCGAATGGACTTGGTAGAGAAATAGCACTTTGGACGCCACATCAAATTTATATTGATTTGGGCCATAGTACTAAAAGCAGGTTAGATGCATACCGTGCATTATTTCAATCACATGTGAATGTACGCGATATAGCTTTAATACGTAATGCGACAAATAAAGGCCTAGCAGTAGGAAATGATCATTTTAAGAGCGAGATTGAACGATTGAGTGGTCGAAGAGTGGTAGCGTTAAAGCGGGGGCCCAAGCCGAAGGAGAAAGAATTTTTACTCTGACCCCAAATACTTTCTTTTAATCTCTATTTTATTTTTGTCATTATTCGTTTTTGGTGGTGCCGGGGAACTTTTAGGTATAAAGGCAGCCACACTGGCATCGTGACTTAAATATATGGGTATCCATATTTAATAATTACAGGTGCTGAAATATGAGAAACCCTTTGGGATTTTTTAGTGAATTGTTACAACAGCCAGTCTGGGTTTCAGCCTGGGTATTTTATCTGATGGTAGTTAATGTTACGAGTCTGTGGTTCTGGAGCGAGCCTTTAGCAAAAGTTGTATTTATAACTTTCATGTTGTCCGCCATGCTGATGATGGGTTTATATTCGAAGTTCGGTTTTGATAAAATTCTCGGTATGGGGCACGTATTGTGGATTCCATTGTTAGCCTATGTGTTGACAGAGTTGCCTTTAATGATTGATGATTTTAGGAATTATCTTATTCTTTTATCAATTTCTATAACTATCTCGCTGGTGTTTGATATTGTCGATGTCTGGAAGTATTTTTCAAGCAGAGAAAGCGCTTGAATAACGAAGGAAGAACAGAATTAATTCTGCATTTCAGGGTCGTACATAACATTCAGATAAAGGTGAACAGGAATGGTACAGACTGAGGTACAAGCAGTAACAACAGAAAATCACCATCAATTATCTGCAACCTTTTACTCCCCGGAAGGTGAAATGAAGGGTGCTGTTCTTATCGTACCCGCGCTGGGAGCTGCTCAGAGATATTATTGTTCTTTTGCTACATGGCTGGCGGCACAGGGTTATATGGTTGCCACTTTCGATTACTATGGAATTGGTTTGTCGCAATCGGGCCATCTGCATGACACTAATGTAACTATCATTGATTGGGCAAAGATAGATTGTGCCGCGATGGTGGAGGCTGTTTCAAACCGGACTGTGGGAAAACCGCTTTACTGGATAGGGCATAGCCTTGGGGGTCAAATTCTTGGTCTGGTCCCCAATCATTATCATATTGCAAAAGTTGTTACCATTGCCTGTGGCAGTGGATACTGGTCAGAGAATGTGCCGTCATTAAAATGGAAGGCATGGTGGCTCTGGTTTATCGTTGCTCTATTGGCTACCAGGTTGTTTGCTTATTTTCCCGGTAAACGATTGCGTAAGGTCGGCGATCTGCCTAAAGGCGTGATGAATCAATGGCGGCAATGGTGTCTGCATCCAGAATCTTGTCGGTGTTGAAGGTGAGGGTGTCAGGAAGAAATACAGCGCAGTTAAAATACCGATCACCTCATTTTCGTTTACGGATGATGAATTAATGTCAGAAAAAAATATAAAATCAATTCATGGTTTTTACACCGCTTCACAAAAAACAATGAGTCGGTTTTCCCCTGAAGATATAGGTGTTAAACATATTGAGCACTTTGGCTTCTTTAAAGATAAATTCAAGAAAAATTTGTGGGAAGATTATTTACTGTCAGAGCTGAAAGAAATTTAATAAGGTAAATAGCTTGTATTCATATAAAAATTTTTTACACAGAAATATGTAAGTTGTTTAACTTCTTTCAGATGCAGGACACGATGACCGAATAAGTTTAAAAAAAACAGGGCGATTACACTTCGATGTTTATCGGCCTGTTGATATGAAACGATTTATGGGTGACCCCTTTAATTTCCCCGGGTAAAATTTTACTTTTTAATAAAGCAGGTTATGTACGGTTAATGCCTGTCCAGAGCCACGTCTCAGGCGGCCGAGTAAACGATTAAGTATGTGTTCTCGTGCTAAAAAACCTATACAGCATTTTTTACGGCATTCCATTCTGGCACAGGCACGATTTAACCGGTCATTACCTGGATCGATTTTTACACCATGCTGAATCATATCTATCGCGCGTTTTCGGTTATCGCTTTCCAGTTCGGCACAAGCTAAATTCAAAAACACATCACCATTGAGGCGTTCATTATTCGCCGCATTGCGGCATAATAATAAGCCTTGTTCATTGGAGTTAAGTACCAGAGCTAAGCCATAATATGACTGCACATTATTATACTGGCCGTCATTAGACAGGCCAATATGTTCATGAACTGAGTCGAATGCAATCTTAAAAGCCTGTTCAGCTACTTCATAATCCCCTGCTTTAAGGGCATCCATTGCTTTTTTATACGCTTCTGTATCCACAAAAGTCCCCACCAGTTATTCTTTAAACATAAAACAGGAATGTAATCAGTTCCTAACAACAAGTATATGTCACCATCGAACATATGCTTCAAAACTAAGCCTAAAAATTATTCAATCATACGAAAAATGACGTTATAGGCGAATAATATGTCGCATTACTATCTATGGGAAATAAGTGATTAAAATTACTCTAACTTATTGGCGTACCCTTGTTTTCTGCGGGTGACACTGAAACATAAATAGAGGCCGGCTGCATTTTTTATATCATTGAATATATTGATATTTTTAGGCCGAAATACCAGCTTGTTTTGTGTGTTGTTTTTGTCTTTTATATCATTAAACTTAATCCAATATGAGGTGAAAACATGCGATTCCTGATAGTCATACTTCTGTTCGTTTTACCTTTTATGTGTTTCGCCGAAGGCGCAACTCGTGTCCAGACCCCTTACGCTGAACAAAAAGTTGTCTATGACTTTTATTTCGACGAGCCGTTAAAAATTAATTCAGCGCTTTACTGGATTCGCTCTTTGATGAATCCATTAGGTGATGATCCATATAACTATGCACCGGAATTAATGGATATCGTGGTCGTCATCCACGGCACGGAAATTGTCACCGTGGCTCAACATAATTATGAGAAATATAAAGAGGCGGTCGAGCGCATGCGATATTACGCTGAACTCGGTGTTAACTTCAAAGTGTGCGGACTTGCAGCAGCGGACTATGGATACATAGATAAAGATTTTTACGAATTTATTGAAGTTGTACCCTCTGCGATTATTGAACTCTCTCACTGGCAACAACAAGGTTACTCTTTAATTACCCCGGTAGTTATGGATAAAAAATATTCTATTGAAGAAATCCGCTGAGAATATAATGCATAACAAACGGTTGTTGATAACCGGCGGTTCAGGTTTTATCGGTTCTTATCTTGTGCCTGTGTTACTTGAGCAGGGTTATGAGGTGACCGTACTCACGCGTAACCCGGATAAGACAGCAAAGCATTTTAATTACCGTGTTGCTGTTGCTGATTATGATATGGAACAGTTCGATCGATTAGATGATGAACGGGCGTTTGATGTTGTGATCAATCTGGCCGGGCAGGGAATTACAGACAAGCGGTGGACGCCGAACATCAAAAAACAATTGCGTGATAGCCGGTTGCTAACGACGCTAAAACTGATCGATTATTTTCAGCGTAGCAGAAAAAAACCTGCGCTGTTTATTAGTGGATCGGCGGTTGGTTATTATGGCATGCAGCGTGATCAGCTGCTCGATGAACAGGCCTCAGGCGATAGTAGCTTTTCCAGCAAACTCTGTGCTGACTGGGAGCGTGAAGCATATCCAGCCGAAGCGCTGGGCATAAGAACATGTTATCTGCGCACGGGTATCGTCTTAGGAAAAAATGGTGGTGCCTTATCTAAGATGCTGCCCGCATTCAAAATGTGCATGGGGGGACCGATGGGTAGTGGTGCGCAATGGATGTCCTGGGTTCATATTAATGACCTGGTTGGAATAATTTTGAGCATCATGAGTAATAAAGAGATCACGGGCGCGGTTAATGCGACGTCGCCAAGTCCGGTTACTAACAGGGTGTTTTCATCGACGCTAGGGCGTGTTTTAAAACGCCCGGCATTTATTCCTATGCCCGCATTTGTACTTAAATTGTTGCTGGGCCAGATGGCATTAGAATTGTTGTTGTCTGGTCAACGGGTTATCCCTAAAAAAATGTTGGATGCAGGTTATAAGTTTCAGTATGCAGAACTCGAAGATGCGCTAAGTGATTTAGTTTAGAAATTAAATAGAGTCAGAGAGCAATCGTTGTAATAAATAAAAAGGATTCTGTCGCCTTGATATTCATATGGGCCTTGATTTGTTGTTCACATCTGTAGTACAACTAGACCTCAATTTTTAACAGTGGAGTTCAGATTATGTCAGAAAAAGAAAATACATCTAAAGAACTACAGGCAAAAGATGGCATCAGTCGTAGAGACGTGTTGCTGGGTATGGGCGCTGCAGCAAGCATGGCTTATGCCGGCTCCGCATCGGCTGTCGCCTCGAAAGAGCACGATCACAGTAAACATTCGACCCAGTTAACTGACCTTATGGATGCAGTAAATAACTGTACCGATAAAGGCCGTCGCTGCATCTCACACTGCATGGTCAGTTTTACCGAAGGTGATACCGATCTGGCTGAATGCGCAAGCAAGGCACATGAGATGATGGCTATCTGTGGCGGTTTTGCTTACCTGGTAGCATCAAATTCAAGTTACACTGAAGAGTACGCAAAGGTATGTGAAAAAGTTTGTGTTGATTGCGCCAAAGAGTGTAATAAACATGACCAGCACAAAGAGTGTAAAGCCTGTGCCGATGCATGTGATGATATCGTCGATGCGATCAAACTCAGCCTGTCTTAGATCAGTATAAAACTTCATTGTCAGCATTGCGCCCCGGAAGGGGCGTTAGTTGTCCTGTACTTTGACTATATGATAAATATTTATTTATAAGAAATGATTGCTATATTATAGTCGTACGGAAAAAACAAATGTCTGGATTACTATTGTAATGACTTTAGAATCAACGTCTGAACTTTTAGCAAATTTATACTGGATAACATTGCTTGCCGTTATCGTCTCGTCTGCTTCGGGTGTACTTAAGGCAGGGTCCAAGAAGTATGACCTGTTCGGTGTAATCATTATTGCTATCGCAACTGGACTTGGGGGCGGATCATTGCGTGACATGCTGCTGGATCGCGGCGTGTTCTGGATTCATGATCAGGTGTTTTTTATTGCATCACTCGGCAGCGCCATAGTTATTTTTATTGCAGCCAGGTTAATAATGGTGCCGCCAAAATTTTTCCTGGTAGCGGATGCTGCGGGTCTGGCAACATTCGGCGTAGCCGGTACACTGGTTTCTCTTATGGTTGGTGCGCCACCGCTGCTTGCCAGTTTTATGGGTGTCATGACCGGAACCATGGGCGGTATCTTTCGCGATATATTATGTAACGAGGAACCGGTCGTGTTTCACAGCCCGCTTTATGCCACAGTTTCCTGGGGCGGTTCTTTGATTTTTATCGCGTTGTTGTATTTCAGCGTTGACCTGACTCTGGCGGCTATCATTGCGGGCTTAGGTATATTTATTTCACGTCTACTGGCAATTTATTATGACGTCAGTCTGCCAAAATTTCGCTTTAAATCATAAGCTGAAGTATAAACCGGGGTCTGTAATCATAGCGAGAATAACGCCCCGACAGGGGCGTTATTTGTTTTGGTAGACAATACAGAGGTTCCGGATGTCCGTATCATGATTCAAAATCCTTCTGTAACCGTATTGTTGTTACAAAATAATTCATCTGCTATCCTAGCGCTTATGAATGCGTTCCGTAACTTGGTAATTACAAGCAGATGAATACCAGAGAGGCAATAAGCTGGTTATTGATCACAACCGTTTTACTGGTTGCATTTCTGCCTGCGCATTATCATCTTCACCATCTCGATAACGACGACGACTTTAGTTCAGCCGGAGCAGGACACGAACACGTCATCGACCTGCATGTATTAGCCGAACTAAGCGGGCATTCACATCATGATGAAGTTGCAAGCATCGCCGCATCACCTGATGGCATGTTGAAAAAAAGTAATCCTGATTTTCCCCCGTTTATTTTGCTGGCGATGGTGCTGTTGTTACTGCCGGTATTTAACAGGCAGATAAACATACAGCTAAATTCTAGAAGTACTAAGCTCAAACAGCGCTATCTTTACTTCGCACCACTGCTTCGCGCACCACCTCTGCATTAACCTCAACGTTCTTAAGATCAAACTGCATAGTTCGCCAGACCGTATTATCGGGTTCGTATTTTTGCGTGTCTATCAGGCTCATGCCATTTGATCCATCGCTTATAAATTAAGCAATCTTTTTACATCGAAGTTGGAGAATTGGTGCTATGCGTCAATTAATACATTGTCAATTAATAACTGGTTTGCTGCTCGTGTCGTCGCTTGCATTGTCATTCGCATCTGAAGCAGCTAACAGCAAAACAGTTAACGCGCTTACATTGGATCAGGCCATTATTAATGTGCTCGAACGTAGTCCTATGTTAAAAGCTGCAGACTATGAATCAAAGGCAGCTGCTGCGCGCATACGAACAGCGCAGCAGTCAACAAGTTATCGCGGTTCCATCGAATTAGAAAACTTTGCCGGCAGCGGGTCTTTCAGCGGAGCGGACGCTCTTGAAACAACCTTGAGTTTGTCTAAAGTGCTAGAGCTAGGCGATAAAGCAAATCTGCGTGGCGACCTGTCTAATAACAAAGCGATGCTGCTGCGTAATGAACAGGATTCCAAACGTCTTGACCTGTTGGCAGCAACAACAAAACGTTTTATTGAAGTTGTTACCGATCAGCAGCGTTTAGCTAATGCAAAAAATTCTATCGCTATTGCAAAACGCTCGCAGCAGGTCGTCGAGAAACGCGTTAAGGCGGGCAAGTCACCCAATGCAGAACTCAGGCGTGCAAAAATAGCGCTCGCCCGTTCTGAGCTGGAACTCGAACA
>DAOWFN010000091.1 GCA_030637945.1 Gammaproteobacteria bacterium | reverse complement strand
GGCGAATTGCTCGCTGACTGGAAGCTTGATAAGGCTGGCATCTTGCAGACAATTCAGAGCAGAATTAATGCCGATGTTTCACAATAAAAACATCGCTACACTTAAGGTTACACATTAACTTAATATATCTAATATATTCAATAGCTTATCAATAATAGTCGATTGATGTTCTAGAAAACACTCACAGCACAATGAAACCATCGAGTTTAGGAATTGCTTATATAGCGCAGAAAGGATAAAATCCCTACTGTTTTACTCAGGTATTATTTAGGTACAGTAACAATGGCGGCACGCTACCAGCTGAAGATCGTAACAGATTTTGCTTCAGCTCATACTTTAAAGGGCTACCCTGGTGCATGCAGCCGTATGCACGGCCACAACTGGAAAGTTGAACTGGAAGCCGTGTCTACCCAGCTCGATGATATTGGTATGGGTGTTGATTTCAAAGTAATGAAACAGGCTGCCAATGAAGTCGGTGATGAACTTGACCATCGTTACCTAAATGACCTTGAACCGTTTAAAGAAATTAATCCGACGGCAGAAAATATAGCAGCTTATATGTACAAAAAAATTTCTGCCCGCATAAACAGTGACACGATTAAAGTCACTGCACTTACGTTGTGGGAAACAGAACGCGCCTGCGTTCGTTACAGTGAAGAGAATGAATGATGAGTGAAATCCTCGAAAAAGAAGCCAAATCAACCGGCACATTACCTGACGTTCAAAATAGTCAGGATACGCGCGCGATAGCCATCAACAAAGTAGGCATCAAAGATATCCGTCATCCCGTACAGGTAAAAGACCGTACTGGAAAAATTCAGCATACTATTGCCAATTTCAACATGTATGTGGATCTGCCACATGAATTTAAAGGCACACACATGTCTCGTTTTGTTGAGATCCTCAACAATCACGAATGGGAAATTACGGTTCATTCTTTCAAAGATATGCTGACCGAGATGACCAGTCGACTCGATGCCGAATGCGGCCATATCGAGATGACTTTTCAGTTCTTCATCAATAAAACAGCACCTGCTTCAGGGGTTCAGAGCCTGCTTGATTACGAAGTAACTTTTGTCGGTGAACGTAAAAATAGTAAGAACATTATCAATATTAAAGTTGTCGTGCCAGTCACCAGCTTATGCCCCTGTTCGAAAAAGATATCTGACCGCGGCGCACACAATCAACGTTCTCACGTTACCGTAAATGTTGAGACTGAAGATTTTATCTGGGTAGAAGAGATTATCGATATGGTCGAAAAGCAGGCCTCATGCGAACTGTATGGCTTACTTAAGCGCCCCGATGAAAAAATTGTTACCGAGCGTGCTTACGATAACCCAAAATTCGTAGAAGACATGGTTCGTGATATCGCACATCAATTAAACATCGATGAACGCATACTTTCTTACACTGTTGAGTCAGAAAACTTTGAGTCGATTCATAATCATTCAGCTTACGCATTGATCGAAAAAACACGATAGAACGGCCTTCCTCTTAGACAATAAAAAGCACCCTATAGGGTGCTTTTTATTGTCTGCTATCTGCAGACAACCACGTCTCACAAGCCGTCCTGTCGTTAATGGCTATTATCGTCCATAAACACCCGTTTAATAAAAGCATAATACAGTCCGCGAAGAACGCAAAAGACGCGAATAAAAAACGTATATTATTCGTTGTCATCCTGAACGATAGCGAAGGATCTTTGCACCTACATAGTATTTAACCGTTCTAGATCCTTCACTATCGTTCAGGATGACGGCAATTCATTTTTCTTTTCGCTTTTTTCGTGTCTTTTGCGTTCTTCGCGGACTAACGATTTTTAGTCTACCCCAATGTGAATTATGGGTCGTTAACTGACACCCAAACAGTATTTACCACTTTAAACCTATTAAATAACTACTACCGGTCAACAGACAAACAAAAACCCTGCACGATGGCAGGGCTTATATTCCACGAACAATCAAGTGAGCATTGTCCTATTGATTCACGATTTATAACAATAACGAATAACCCAAACCGAGCACCGCACATGCACCAATAACAGAAACAATGCCAACCTTGAATCTGAATAGTGCAACAAAAGCAGCCGCGCCTATCAAGGCAGAAAACCATTCAAAATTTCCATCAAAGCCCTGCGGCCAGAGGACGTGGTAAGCAAAGAATGCCGCCAGGTTGAGAACAACACCTACCACTGCTGCCGTTATTCCAGTTAGTGGTGCGGTAAATTTGACATCATCTCTGGTCGCCTCGACTGCGGGGCCGCCTAATAAAATAAATAGAAATGAGGGTAAAAATGTAAACAGTGTTGCGATACTTGCACCTGCTGCACCCGCCATAAGAAGTGAATCAGGACCAAATATTTCTTTCGTCCAGCCACCGACAAAACCAACGAAAGCAACAACCATAATCAGTGGGCCTGGTGTTGTTTCACCCAGTGCAAGACCATCGATCATCTGTGTACCGGTTAGCCATGCGTACTGTTCGACACCCCCTTGATAGACGTAGGGCAGAACAGCATAAGCGCCACCGAAGGTAACTAACGCGGCTTTAGTAAAAAACCAGCCCATCTGTGTCAGTGTACCTTGCCATCCGTAGGCATTAAAAAGCATTACCATCACCACGCCACCGATAAACAGGCCTATCAATAAAAATGCAATAAACCTGATCCATTTAAATTTAGTGTGCTCTGGCGGCGGTGTGTCATCATCAATAATCGCCGGACCATAGATTTCTTTCGAAGCGCCATGACCAGCGCCTGCTTTAAAATGCTCAGGTGAAACACGCGAACCTAAATAACCAATAATGCCGGCGGCTAATACGATGTAAGGGAAAGGTATATCTAAAGCAAAGATAGCAATGAAAGCCAATACTGCCATCGCGCGTAATACATTATTTCTTAGTGCCCGGGAACCAATACGGTAAGCGGCAAAAACAACGATGGCGGTTACCGCCGGTTTAATGCCATACAGAATACCTTCTACTGCAGGCACATCACCGAAGGAAAGATAAATCCAGGTCAAACCTATAAGAATAAACAGTGACGGCAATACGAATAAAACACCGGCAGCAATACCGCCCCATACGCCATGCATCAACCAGCCGATATACGTTGCTAGCTGCTGAGCTTCCGGCCCTGGTAGAACCATGGTGTAATTAAGCGCGTGTAAAAAACGATGCTCAGAAATCCATCTGCGTTTTTCCACCAGTTCCTGATGCATCATGCTTATCTGTCCCGCGGGCCCACCGAAACTGATAAAACCTAATTTCAGCCAATATATAACGGCCTCCATAAATGAAACCGGTGCAGGCTGAGCCGTTGCATCTTGTGTATCGCTTGTCATTTAATCTTCTCTCATAGTTTTTTTACGGCGAAGTCGTTGGGCTCACATCGCAGATGAAATAAGCATTATCGATTCAGCGTTATTTTTTTGCTGTAGATTATTCCAGCTTTTCAGCCAAAACATTCCTTAACTGCTCTGCCAACGCAGTGCCATAGACGTTACCATCGTCATCGCTTGTCTGAGAGTCTCTTTCATCCTTAACTTCGATCTGGATACGCCCCTTAACATCAGTGAACTCGAGACGATAATGCCGGCTTGTATTTGTTGCCAGTGTTTTTTCATCAACGTCTGTAAATAAGTTCATCAGCCAGCTGGACTTTGATAGATCATCATCTTCGGTATGAATATCTTCATCGGCTATATCACCGACGATAAAGTAGATAGTATTGTTTTCTTTCTGTTCACGAATATCTTTCATACGCATACGATCCAATGCACGCATTGCGCGGCGCCAGACAAAATCCATACTGCCGGTCATGGTCAGTGCTGTCGTATTGGTACGATCAATTTTTACCAACGAGCTATAAGGCCGATAATTATTTAGCAACTGTAATGTCTGCTCTTCGTTCTTACCTGCAAACAAAGCCATACGAGAAATAATTTCACGCTCTGCTTCCAGGTCGCTTGGCCGTGTCTCCCATATAAACTCATCGGCATATTCACCTCGAACAATACGTTCAATGCGTGAATGTGCGATATACAACCGTGTTTTATTATCATAATCGAACCTTTCTACACGGACACGAAACTTGTCTTTTTGATCCGGTTCAAATCGTTGAAACATAGAGCGAAAGAAACCTGCGTTAGCATCCAGCCGTTCAACCCAGTCGGTTTCCATAAAACCGAGCTCAGGGCGTATCTCCACCAGACTAATACCCTCTCCTTCCCAGAACTCAAGCAACCTGCCCCAGACAAATTCGACGCTATTATCTATCTCTAGCCAGCTATTGCCGGCATAGTTCACTATACGCACGCCATCAAATTTTGGCGTTATTACCGTTTCCAGTTTATTGTTATCACGAAAACGCTGTAATGCTTCGTCGCTTGCCTTTGGTACTCGAAGCTGACCGCCGGTATCGGGCTCGGTCAGGTCAGGTGGCACTTCCAGGTTTTTATAATATTCTGCGCCTTGATAAACAGGCCGTTCATCACCACCGAAAAGACCACAGGATGAAACTGTAAACAGCATCGAAATGATACTGATTATTTTTATATTCATTAACTTCATTTATTAGATACTCCAGCCACTTGTATTGGCTTATA
Source organism: Gammaproteobacteria bacterium (assembly GCA_030637945.1). Classification (GTDB taxonomy): domain Bacteria; phylum Pseudomonadota; class Gammaproteobacteria; order SZUA-229; family SZUA-229. The sequence goes on along the minus strand of DAOWFN010000091.1, from coordinate 5,244 downwards.
GCCCAGCTTGTTGCATTGCTTCGCGTAGCGGTTGATGATATTTCTCGGCTAACACTGTCATGGGTAGACGTATGCCCGGGGGAATAAGTTTCATATCCATAAGCGCCCATTTCACTGGAATCGGATTGGCCTCCAAAAACAGACGAGAATGCAACCCCGTTAACGGCTGATTTAAAGATTCCGCTAACTCACGATCACCCGCCAGAGCTGCTTCACACATTGCCGCCATCGCTTTAGGTGCGACATTGGTGGTCACCGAGATAACACCATCTCCACCACGCAACATGAACTCGGTGCCTGTTTCGTCATCCCCGCTGTATAACGCAAAGTCGGCATCAGCCAGCAATGCCTGTGTCTCAGCAAGGCGATCCAGATCACCTGTGGCATCTTTGATACCAATTATATTGTCTACAGCCGACAGACGTTTAACCGTCTCTGGCAACATATCACACGCGGTTCGACCTGGTACATTGTACAGAATTTGTGGGATATCCACGCTTTCAGCAATTTTTTTATGATGCAGAAACAAACCTTCCTGTGTCGGTTTATTGTAATACGGGGTAACCAGCAGACAGGCATCTGCACCACCCTGCTGTGCACAGCGAGTTAACTCAATCGCTTCCCAGGTTGAATTTGCGCCGGTACCTGCTATCACAGGGATTCTGCCCCTGGCCATTTCAACAGTACGCGCCATCACATCGCAATGTTCGTCCATGTTCAGTGTAGCTGACTCGCCGGTCGTGCCCATAGATACGATTGCCGAAGTGTTGTTTTCTATGTGAAATTCGACCAACTCAGCCAGACTTTGGTAATCGACACTGCCGTCGACCTGCATCGGGGTGACCAAAGCCACCATACTGCCTCGAAACATGTCACTTTTACTCATTGAAAACCCCAAAAAAATAAGGCGCACAGTTAATCAATATTTCACCTTTATTTCAATGATTTACTGGTATTTATGCGCATTTTTCGTGGTATTTGGAAATCACGAGCTATACTCGATGCATGCAGCTAAAACCATCAATGGTTACATATGGCGCTTTAATACAGTAATCGGGCACATAAATTGAATAAATCAAAAGAATCAGAACGTCGCAGCTATAACCGGATCCCCTTCAACGCGGAAATTTTAATGCAATGCGGCAATGAAGAATGGAGCTGCAACCTGCTGGATATCTCACTTAAAGGTATGCTTGTCGAACCACCTGAAAACCTGGATATCGACCTGAACAACCCTTGTGGCATGGCACTATTTCTTGGCGATGATGTCTCCATCCATGCGCGGGTAAATATCGTCCGTAGTGAGAACGGCAACTGGGGGCTGAAGTGGTTACAGATAGATGCCAACAGCCTGCAGCATTTGAGACGCCTGATCGAATTAAACACCAACAATCCCGCTATGTTGATGAGAGAGTTATCCGAGCTAGGATAAACGATACAAACTTCTCACTCCCACCCCCCATTCTTACTGTAGGTGCGAATTTATTCGCACGATGAGCGTATATATTGACACCGCTGTACGAATAAATTATTCAGCATATCCCTATGCTTCACTCGGTAACCGCTCCTGCGTTACCCTAACATCTACATCCATGTAGAAGCCCTTTGGGGCTTACGTGAAAAACAATTCCAGATAGTTTTTTCGCACCTACATTTTTAAGCTTACAGACCACGTCACACTATCCCTTTACAGGCTCTTTTATAGTAACTAGTGCTTTTTGTTTGGGCAATTTTTGTTTACACTGTGCCATCAGTTTAAACACGCAATTCTTGCTAAAAAAATTATGACAACAAAACTTGTTATTTCCGCACTTGGTGCCGACCGCCCGGGTATTATCGATGAACTCAGTAATATCATTTACAATCATGATTTAAATATTGAAGACAGTCGCATGACGGTGCTCGGTGGTGAATTTGCCATTTTGTTACTTGTTAGAGGTGCGCTGTCATCACTCGATGCATTACAATCGGAAGTGCCAGAAATCGAGCAAGAGCTACAGATGAGCCTGCTGGTAAAACCCACCACTGAACCAGACACTACAGACAATACGATCCCCTATTCCGTCGAGGTTGCCGCATTGGATCATCCTGGCATCGTAGGCAATATAGCCGGCTTCTTTTCTAGCCGAGATATTAATATTGTCAATTTACAGACTGAAAGCTATTCAGCACCACATACGGGGTCACCGATGTTTGCATTGCATATGACCATCGGGATTCCTGCAGAGACTAATATTGCACAACTGCGTGAGTCCTTCATGGACACATGTGATGAACTTAATCTGGATGCAGAATTAACGAACCTGTAAACGCTAAATAAAACGTCCTTTTCCAGTTGAACAAAGCGAAACCCAACACAACGACACTCTCAGTCAGGTAATAAACATGGTAACAATCGGTAAAAAAGTTAAGAATTTTTCACGTCCATCAACAGGTGAAAAAACCATTAGCCTGAAAGACCTGGCAGGCAAAAAAATTGTTCTTTATTTTTACCCTAAAGACAGCACTCCCGGCTGCACCACGGAAGGTCAGAACTTTCGTGATGCGAAAGCAAAATTTACCCGGCAAAACACCGTTATTTTAGGTGTATCGCGCGACAGTATGAAACGTCATGAAAACTTCAAAACAAAACAGAAATTTAATTTTGATCTACTGTCTGACGAAGATGAAACTCTATGCAAGCAGTTCGATGTCATCAAACTCAAAAAACTTTACGGTCGTGAATATATGGGCATTGACCGAAGCACATTTTTAATCGACGAAAAAGGAGTTCTCCTGGAAGAATGGAGAGGCGTCAAAGTTAAAGAACATGTGGAACAGGTACTGGATGCCTGTAAAAAACACAAATAACAACTTTTAATGATAGACACTAATAAACCCTATACCGCTTTACCCCCGGTTGTTTGGACAGCGCTATTTTTTATAGTTTTTATCTGGTCGGCGATCAACCCTAAAGATTTTCCCACCTGGGTACTTGAAGTAACACCGGCCGTTATTGCATTTATCATCTTAGCGACGACCCGTCTAAGGTTCCCCCTGACGACATTAAGCTACATCCTTATCTTGATACATTGCTGGATACTTTTTGTTGGCGGTCATTACACTTACGCCGAAGTCCCCTTCTTCGACACCATAAAAGAAACGCTGGACCAATCTAGAAACAACTACGACAAAGTCGGACATTTTGCCCAGGGTTTCGTGCCTGCAATCATCTGCCGTGAAATTATTATTCGACTAAAGATCATCGACAGTAAAGCTTATACGCACTTTTTCACCATCTGTTTCTGTCTCGCCTTTAGCGCCTTTTACGAATTAATAGAATGGTGGGTCGCACTGATAAGCAGCGAAGCTGCTGAAGCATTTCTGGGCACACAAGGATATATCTGGGACACGCAGTCAGATATGGCATGGGCATTAATCGGCGCCTGTTCGGCTTTATTACTACTAAGCAACATTCACAATAAACAAATACAGACTATAAGATCATGAGCGAAAAAACTTTTATTAAAGGCAAAGACGCAGCACTTGAAGAGTCCATCGATTCGATGCTCGAAAAATTAAAAGCATTAAATATTGATGTAGAAGAAGCCTCATGGCTAAACCCTGTACCTAATGTCTTCTCTGTTCATATTCGCGATAAAGATTGTGGTTTGATGTTCACCAACGGCAAAGGCACCACCAAAAAATCGTGCCTTGCCAGCGCACTGGGTGAATATTTTGAACGTTTGAGCTGTAACTACTTTTTTGCCGACTTTTATCTGGGTGAAGACTTCGCTAACGGTGACTTCGTTCACTATCCTGACGAGCGCTGGTTTAATAACGATGCTTCGTCTGAAAAGGCAAACGATAAAATACCTGACGGTCTGCTCGATGAAAAACTCTGGGCGTATTACGACCCGGACAAAGAACTTACCGCCTCAAAAATTTTCGATACCAATTCCGGTACAGGAGAACGTGGTATTTGCGCCTGCCCGTATCAACGCCAACGTGATGGCAAAGATATCTGGTTTCCGATAAATATTATTGGCAACTCATACGTTAGCAATGGCATGTCTGCTGGCAACACCAAAAATGAAGCACGCGTGCAAAGCCTGTCTGAAGTGTTCGAACGCTACATTAAAAATAAAATCATCGCCGAAGGTATCTGCTTACCCGAAGTGCCCGACTCTGTATTACAGCGCTTCCCGCAGATCGTGGAAGCTATCAGTAAACTTGAGCAGCATGGCTACAACTTACGCATAGCCGATGCTTCTTTGGGCGGCCGTTACCCGGTGATGAGCGTGACGTTGATAAACGCATCTAACGCGACAGTATTTGCCTCTTTCGGTGCACACCCGAGCTTTGAGGTTGCTTTAGAACGTACCGTGACTGAATTATTACAAGGACGAGATCTCGATCAACTCGATGGATTCCAGTCACCCAGTTTCGATCTGGACGAGGTTGCCGATCACCATAACCTGGAGACACATTTTATCGATTCCAGCGGATTGATCGCCTACGACTTCTTTAAAAACAAACCTGATTATGAATTTAGTGACTGGGACCATGATGCATCGACAACCGATGAGTTCAGTTACCTGCGTGACATCATTCATGACCTGGGCTTTGATATCTACATCTCAGATTATGAGCACCTAAATGTATATTCCTGCCGCATCATCGTACCCGGCATGTCTGACATCTATCCCGTTGACGACCTGGTCTGGAACAACAATAACGAAGGGGCTTTATTTCGTGAAGAGATCCTTACCTTAAAACGACTAGATGAATCCGGCTGGTCATCTATTTTTGACCGGCTCAATGAAGGCGGATACAACGATTATCAACGCGTTGCAGAATTCATCGGTGTTGCACCCGACCCCGGGACGACATGGGCAACGCTAAGGATCGGTGAACTTAAAGCCATGTTATGTCTCGCGCTAAAAAATGATGAAGCCATCGAATGGGTTAACTGGTGTCTGCATATCGAACAGCTCGACCAGGATGCTACACGTTTTTATTTATGCATTCAGGCGCTGCTCGAGATAAATATGAACGAACAACCATTAGATGACTACACGGATAGTCTTAAGCTAATGTTTAATGAACAAACTTTATCAAATGCTATGAACGTAATATCAGGCAAGGATAATTTCCCCGGCTTACATAGCCCGGGATTAAGTCTTGACGGTTTTGTTGCGCACAACAAACTGCTTGAAGGCTACAAAAAACTTCACATCGCCAAACAGAATAACTGGAGAAATT
>DAOWFN010000096.1 GCA_030637945.1 Gammaproteobacteria bacterium | reverse complement strand
TTTAATATATCAAATAATACACTACCTTTTTGCTCCTTTAACATGTCAAACCAGTAAGTGGATGGGAGGCCGTAGAAAAAACCAAATAAGCCAAAGCGTGTACTATTGCTGGTGCTCCAATGTCGATTGAAAACTTGTGAAGATCGTGAGAATTCGTAGGTGTTTGGCATTACCTCGGTATTTAACATATCAAAACGAACGGAATCAATCATTAGCACCAGATAGTTAAGATTTTCTGAGTTATTACAAACCAGAGGTGATTTTGGATAATCGATTGCTGACGAGCTATGGTTGTTTACTAAGATGTTATCTGAAATGCTATCTATTACATCAAATTTTCGCAGCGATCTTTTCATGGTCAATGGTTGTGCCCATGGAATATATCGAAGTTGCATTATAACGGATGAGTCGGCAACGGCATCTCTGTAACCATAAAACAGCTGGGTTGAGAACATTAGAAGCAGTATCGCTTGCCAGCATCTTTTTCCTGAATATCCGTTTTGTTGAAAAAGCCATTTCAAAAACAGGAATTCAAAAATAGTAACAAATAAAATAATTGAAATAATGTTAATCCACATAAGCCATGAAAAAGACAATATACTTTTAGCGGAACCACCAAATAACAGGTTTAGGGACATGCCGTTTAAATGAAAGCGGTATAGAGAAAAAATACGTGAATCAGCAAAGATCACAAGTAATAGTAAGCTAAATAAAGTTAGAGTGAATAAATGCCAACTTATACCACGCAAGCGAAGCAAGTGAGCTGATAACGCCAGAAGCGATAATAAGAAAAATAAAAAACTGAAATGTGCTACTAATGAAGCGGGTAAGAATAAAGATGTTTTGATATTGGTGAGCCAGACTTCAGATGGTGTAACTAACAACATGAATACAGTACTGAGCAAAGCGTTGATAAGTACAGCTATGCCTAATATGTGCCATATTTGCCGTGTTGATTTTTGTTCCATAAAATAAGTGGTGGCCGCGTTTGCTTGCTTATTATTCTTATGTCGTTATCAACGTTAGGTTGTTACAATTGCATGTAATTATGCACTTGTGAAATTTGAGTCCTATTAACAAGTCAAATTAACAATAAACGAATGATAACTCAATGATATATTTAATTTCAGAACTTGTATTGTGTTATTTGACGTTTTGTAGATAGGTGCAGGAATGGCTTTAGATCGTCAGTATAAAATTAAAAAAATAGATAATTCATATATTTTATATGACATAGATATTATCTCTGATCCAGTATTAGAGTTATTTGATAGGGATTATCATTCGAATAATGAGCAGTTCTTGCCATCAGACTTATCGGGAGAGACGGGTATAGGTAGAGCTAAAGTTATCTATTTTCATAGTGATAATAAAAATATGGTATTGAAGCATTATTTTCGTGGTGGACTGGTTGCTTCAATTGTAAAAGACCAGTATTTTGGATTTGATACCGAAAAGACACGTGCGTTCAGAGAGTGGCGCTTGTTGAAAGATATGCAGAAATTGGGTCTACCAGTACCAAATGCGATAGCAGCACATGTAAAACGAGGTGTATTGTATTATCGTGCTGATTTAATTACCCAGAAGATAGAAAACTCGAAAACATTGGCAGATATTTTAATGGAGAAATCAATCGATACAATACAGTGGAAAAAAATTGGTTCCTGTATAAAAAAATTTCACGATAACAATATCTACCACGCGGATCTGAACGCAAGAAATATTTTGTTGACAGAAGTCGGTGATGTTTACTTGATCGATTTTGATAATAGTGATTTTAGAGCGGATTCCAGATCATGGAAGATGGCAAATCTGGCTCGGTTAAATCGGTCTTTGCTTAAATTTAAAAAAGGTGAAGATGATTTTAATTTTGTTGAGGAGGATTGGTCAGATTTTCTTGAAGGATATAATGGCTAGGTGTCTTAACTGTATAAATATTATCTGGCAGATTGGGTCATCCTGAACGGCAGTGAAGGATCTTAACGCTTAAAGATAGCACAAGGTTTGCAAGATGTTTCACTGTCGTTCAAGATGACAATTACCAACAATTTTTTTATTTGCGTGTATTAACGTTCTTGTCGATTAGTTTTTTAGTATGATATTCGTATAGTCATCTAAAATTTTTTCCACGTTATGAGACAAGGTCTTCGTGTTGTTTTGTAATGTTTCTCGATAGTCATCATCGTTCAGGATTTTTTCTATTTGTTCCCGTAGTCGAGAATAAACCTGTAGTTTAGAAGTTATCTGAACGATAGCTTTTTTGTTGAGCATTAAGGCAAGCTCTTCAGTAAAGTTTTCCATATAAGGACCAGTAATTATTGCGTTGTTAAAACTTGCTGGTTCCAGTATGTTGTGTCCGCCAACGGGGGTAAATGACCCTCCCATGATGACGAGTTCTGCTTTTCTAAAATAGTCTTTTAATTCCCCAACAGTATCCAGTAAGAATATTTCTGTCTGATCTGTTATTTTTTGATTCTTACTTTTGACAGCAATGGTGTCTGAATTTAACTGGCTGATGATCGATGCACTGCGTTCCGGGTGTCTGGGTGCGATGATGAGAAGCTCACTACGTTTAAGTTTTTTCCAGATGTTATAGATCTGCTGCTCCTCTTCTTTGTGTGTGGAAGCAACCAGGACATATTTCCTATCGGTTGTTATTGCAGGCTCGGTTTGTATGTGGCTACTGCTTAATGCGGTCGTAAATTTCAGATTACCGATGGTCGATACAGAGTTTTTATTTGCCCCAAGTAACTTGTATGACTCTGTGTCTTTTTCAGAGCGTGCGTAGATTGCACTGACTTTTTGCAGGCATGATTTGTATATCTGTTTAACCCATGATTTCGCCGAGGTTGTTTTACTGGAGAGGCGTGCGTTGATTATATAGATGGGTATGTTGTTTTTGTGGCAGGCAGTAAATAAATTAGGCCATATCTCTGTCTCCATTATGTAGATAGAAACAGGTTTTACTGCGGATAAAAATCTTTTGATGCTAAGAATCCAGTCGACCGGCATGTAACAATGAGATAGATAGTCAAGATTTTGTTGTGCAACGATTTTTCCACCGGTTATGGTGTTGGTGGTGATAAGTACGTTTAATCGGTTATCTTGTTTGTGCAGATTATGGATGAGGGGTAATAGCGTGTTAACTTCGCCGACAGACGCGCAGTGAAACCATAAGCAGTTTGGCGGCAGCATGGGTGATTTGTATCCCAGGCGTTGCCAGAAGTAGCGGCTTTGTTTGTTGGTAAATGACAACCATAGGATGTGCGTGATGATAACGGGGCTCAGTAAAATGATTAACAGGCGATAAAATATCATGACATCTATGATGCGTAAAAATCAAAGTTTTGATCGGGTTGTGTTTTGAATCGCTTGTGTGACCAAAGATATTGTTCAGGGCAGGCGTACACCATTTCTTCTATGGATTTATTTACCCGTGCGCTATCGGCTTCGATATCATCTGAAGGGAAATTCTCTAAAGGAGGCAGTACGACCAGTTTAAAACCTTTACCGTTTTCGAGTCTTATCGGGTAAAAAGGAACCACGGCTGCACCGGTCATTTTAGCCAGTTTTGCAGTAGCGGTTAATGTGGAAGCGATACCGCCAAGAAAAGGGGTGAAGACAATGTCCTGATGTCTGAAATCCTGGTCTGGCGCAAACCAGGTTGCATGGCCTTTTTTTAAGCCTCGTATAATACTGCGGACATTTTTATTATCGATCAGTTCATCGCCAAATTTTGAGCGGTAATGTACCATTATCGCGTTGAATAAGGGATCGTGTGCTTTTTTAAAAACACCATTATACTTTTCGGGATAAAATCCAATTAAGCGAGCACCGATTTCCAGGGTAGTGAAATGACCTGTTAATAAAATCACCCCCTTATTTTTGGCCATCGCATCATCGAGATATTTTTTACCTTCGATCTGGCATTGCTGTTTTAATACATCGCTTTTTTCAAACCATGCAATACCCATTTCGAAAATTGATATGCCCAGGCTTTTAAAAGCTTTTTTGTTCAGCGCGTCTATCTCCTGTTTGCTGAAATAGGGGTAAGCTTGAATTATGTTTTTACGTGCAGTTCTTCTCCTGGACGGGGTGACCCGGTAGATGAGCATCCCCAGGAACGTGCCAAGTGAATATATCGTAGGTGCTGGTAGGTAAACCGATAATCGCAATAAACCGATAGCGAACCATAATGTCCAGTGTTTTGGTGTTAAGTAAGATCGAAACTGTAGTGATTTATCAATTATTTTTGTCACCAGAGTTTCGCCTGTATACCTGGAGATTTCATTTTAGATTACGGTGTTTTTATTGTTCAGGTGCTTTGGGCACCAGCCACTTATTGATCTCGTCGACGTCTTTGATCCTAAGCGTGCCGGCAACTTGTTTCAATTTGAGGCTGTCTGTTATGTAAGTATAACGAGCGACTGAGTAATCACGCTGACTGCTGTATAACAGGCGTTGTGATATCAGAACGTCGACACTGGTACGAGTGCCGGCGTCATAACCTGCTAACGTTGCATCCAGTGATGTTTCTGTCGAGATGACAGCCTGTTTCCTGGCTTTCACCTGTGCGATATCTGCTTCCAGACTTAGGTAAGCGCTTCGTGCTAGTGCGATAGTGCGTCGCTTTTCTTGTTCATGTAAAGCTTTTATCTGGTTTAATTCTGATAATTTTTGACGGACACTTGAGCTGGTAAAACCACCGCTGTATATGGGGATATCTAACTGCAGCAGAATTTTGGTATCGGTGCTTTCACTGGCAGGAAGCGGGATACCGATATTGCGTGCTTCAGAATTAACAACGCCATAAGAGGCATTGAGATTTAATGTCGGGTAATGGCCACCTTTGCTGCCATCGTATGCGCTTTGTGCCGCTTCAACAGAGAATTTTGCAGAGAGTAGAGATAAATTGCTTTGTAGTGATTTTTCCTGCCAGGCATCTATGTCCATTGGTTTGGGTACGGCAAGAGGAATGTTTTCGCGGGCAATTTCCAGTTTTTCCGGATAGACATCGATGATAACGCGTAACGCTTCCCGACTGTTTGATAAGTTATTGATGGCAATAATCTCATCGGCTACGGAAATATCGTAACTTGCCTGTTGTTCTTTTACGTCAGTAATGGCCGATAGACCGACATTGAATCGCTCTTTGCTCTGTTCCAGTTGTTTGCTGATGGCTAATTTTTCTGCGCTGGCTGTTTCCAGATTATCAATCGCTGTTAATACATCGAAATAGGCTTTTGCTACACGGACGATGGTGTCCTGTTTTGCAGCTTCAAAATCTGCCAGTGCTTTAGCGGCAATAGCATCTCCCTGGTCAAGGTTATCGAAGACTGTCTTGTCAAAAATGACCTGATTCAAGTTGATAGAATATCCGTCACTGTCGTTATCAAAATCTACGGCAGGGCTATTGTCTCTATCTATTTCAGAATCACCACGTTGTATAAATGCATTAAAGCCAATTTGAGGTAATATCGCCGAAGTACTTTGTGATGAAGTTTCTATAGTCGCTAGATAGTTGGCATAAGCTGCCTGGAAAGTCGTATCGTACTGTTGAGCAAGCTCCATGGCTTCGCTCAGGTTAAGTGCTGACGATGTTGCTGATATTGAGAAGAGGAAAAAACCGGTAATTATTTGAGGCAGCTTTTTCATTTTTATTCCTATATTTAAGAATGAGAGTGATTAATAAGTTGGCATCTGATTGTCAACTGTTTTAGCCCATTGGGCAACACCACCAGATAAATTAATAACGTTATCGAAACCGATCTGTTCGAGATAGCGGCCTATGCTACGGCTTCGTATTCCATGATGGCATATAACCACTGTCTCGCGCTCTAAATCAAGTGCTTCAGCCTCTGTGGGAATCTGTGACATTGGAAGTAAAACGCTGTTTTCGATCTTGCAGACGTCAAACTCCCAGGGTTGGCGAACATCAAGCAGCAACGGCTGATCTTCGCGTTCTTCTAGATACGCTTTAAGCTGCAGCGCACTGAATTCACGCATTTTAGAAAGTGAATGTTTGTTTGACAGGTTGAATTATCGGCTCGATATTTGTCTCAAACAGTTCTTCAACCGTCCATTTGTTTTTGCCGGTACGAGTAACGCGGTATGCAGTCATCGCAGGTGCATCACCAGTAACGATGAACATCCTGCCGTTTGGTTTTAGCAGTTTTTTATAGCTGTCAGGAATGCTTTTCATTGCTGCTGAAATGACGATGACATCATAATTACGTTTCTGACTCCAGGTTTTACTGGCGTCACCAGTCGACAGATTTACGTTGTTGATACCCAGGGTCTGAAGGTTCTTTTCAGCCATTTCTGTGAGTTCTTCATTGATATCAACGGTATCGACGTGGCGTCCCAGTTTTGCCAGACAGGCGGTGAGATAACCGCTACCTGTACCAATTTCTAAGATCAGGTCTTCGTCCTGTATATTCATTTCCTGAAGGATACGGCCATCGATGATCGGATTGGCCATACTGCAAGGTCTGTCTTCGTAGCTGCCTAAAGGAATACGTGTATCGGCATAGGCCAGGTTTTTGTATTCATCCGGTGTGAAGTTCTCACGCGGCACTTCATTTATGACATCAAGTACCCGTAGGTCGAGTACGTCCCATGGGCGTACCTGCTGCTCAACCATATTAAAACGTGCTTTTTCGAAGTCCATAGGGCGCCTTCTACCAGTGTCATTAATTACAAAGATGCGCATTCTACCCTGTGAGTGCGCGCCAGGGTAGGTCGCTGTGACGATTTATCTAAATTATCCTTACTATTTAAATGGTTAATAGCGGGTTAATTGGCTGAAATAGCGAATGACATAGTGGTTGTGTCTTTATTGAGTAGCAGAATCGGGTATCATGGTGCTCTGTTATTTCCATGAATAAAACTGGTTCAAATTTATGAGTGCTATTCCACAAGATTTTCTTGATCGCGCAGCTGAGCTGTCATCTGATTCGACAAAACCGCTTGATGGCTCAACAAAGATATATGTAGAGGGTTCGCGCCCGGACATACAGGTACCGATGCGCGAGATCCATCTTGAAGACACTGATTCAAGCTTTGGTGCCGAAAAAAATCCGCCAATTCCGGTGTATGACACATCTGGTCCATACACCGACCCCAGCGTGCAGATTAACTTATTGCAGGGTCTGGGCGATGTGCGTAGTAGATGGATTGAAGAACGAGATGATACAGAAGAACTTGCCGGTCCGACTTCTGATTACGGCCAGCAACGCCAGAATGATCCGGAGTTAGCCAATCTGCGTTTTGAGCACATCAGGATGCCGCGTCGAGCTATAGCCGGAAAAAATGTATCACAGATGCACTATGCCAGGCAGGGTATTGTTACCCCGGAAATGGAGTATATCGCTATCCGTGAGAGCATGAAGCTGCAGGAGCTGCGTAAAGACCCCGAATATAAAAAAGTGTTGATGCAACACCCGGGTATGTCGTTTGGTGCCAATTTGCCGACAGAGATTACCGCAGAATTCGTGCGTGATGAAGTCGCCAGTGGCCGTGCCATTATTCCGGCTAACATCAATCACCCTGAACTCGAGCCAATGATTATCGGCCGTAACTTCCTGGTCAAAATTAACGGTAATCTCGGCAATTCAGCGGTTACTTCGAGTATAACGGAAGAGGTTGAAAAAATGGTGTGGGGTATCCGTTGGGGTTCCGACACCATCATGGATCTATCAACGGGTAAAAATATTCATGAGACGCGTGAGTGGATACTTCGTAACTCACCTGTGCCAATCGGTACAGTGCCTATCTATCAGGCGTTGGAAAAAGTCGGTGGGATTGCTGAAGATCTGACCTGGGAAGTGTTCAAAGACACATTGATAGAGCAGGCAGAACAGGGCGTTGATTATTTCACTATCCATGCCGGCGTCCGCCTTAAATATGTGCCGATGACCGCAAAACGAGTTACTGGAATCGTCTCACGTGGCGGCTCTATCATGGCGAAATGGTGTCTCGCGCACCACCAGGAAAGTTTCCTCTACACCCATTTCGAAGATATCTGTGAGATCATGAAAGCCTATGATGTGTCATTTTCATTAGGCGATGGCCTGCGTCCGGGCTCGATTGCCGATGCGAACGATGAAGCGCAGTTCGGCGAACTGGAAACCCTGGGTGAACTCACAAAAATTGCCTGGCAACATGATGTGCAGGTGATGATCGAAGGTCCTGGTCATGTTCCTATGCAGATGATCAAAGAGAATATGGATAAAGAGCTGGAAGATTGTTTCGAAGCGCCTTTCTATACGCTAGGACCATTGACTACAGATATCGCTCCCGGATACGACCATATTACTTCAGGCATCGGTGCCGCACAGATCGGTTGGTATGGTTGCGCGATGCTGTGTTATGTCACGCCGAAAGAACATCTGGGTTTACCGAATAAAGAAGATGTTCGTACAGGTATCATCACTTACAAGATCTCGGCACACGCAGCAGATCTGGCGAAAGGCCATCCCGGAGCACAGGTTCGTGATAACGCTATGTCAAAAGCGCGTTTTGAATTCCGTTGGCAAGATCAGTTCCGCCTGGCGCTTGATCCGGAACGTGCCCGTGAATACCACGATGAAACCATGCCAAAAGACGCACATAAGGTCGCGCACTTCTGTTCGATGTGTGGGCCAAAATTTTGCAGCATGAAAATCTCACAAGACGTCAGGGAGTACGCGGCGAAAGAAGGCATAGATAATATCGAAATCGCTTTTGATGAAGGCATGAAACAAAAAGCAGAAGAGTTTAAAAAAGCGGGTTCGGAGATATATTCGAAGGCGTGATGGTTTATGCGCTCATGGGCGAGACGCATTAATTTATTGTAAAGATTCCCACAGGAAAAATTATTTAGATCTTCTGTCGGTGCTGCTTCGTCTGTCAGGAAAGTCTAAAGACCTGGCCAGTTGTCTTCGGTCAGAAGTCGAGCTGCGCCTTTCCTGCATCAAAAAAATCATTATGAGAGCAACGGTAAGTCCAAGTATGCCTATCACTACCGAAGTGGTATATAAGGCTTCCTTTTCAAACTCTGAGTCTATTGTCACAACATCGATGCCAGCATAGTATTCCAGTACCACGATTCCTACGCCAGAGATACCCAGCAGTAAGAATAAGGCGATAAAAAATAACCTGTAATATAAGAATAAGTTAGAATGAATCTGAATTAACATTTATCATATATAGCTTGTATTTTTTTATTTTCAAATTATTTCACGAAACTGTTGAGATGTTTTGTCACATGAGCAATAAAATCCCCTAAATCAGGTTCAGTAAGCTGATTCGATAGTGAATGATAGTAGGTAGTCAGTAAATGCAAGTCTTATTTGAAGCGTATCGTACCGATAATGGAATATTATTTTGTGTAGATAATTGTGAGTAATTACTGAACCTTCTATTTATATTGTTGCCAGCATAATTGCTTAGTGATTAATTATTGAGGAGGGCTTGAAATGAAACAAAATGAAATCGTGAATGACATAGTTTATAAAGCCTCAATGGGGCGTTTGCTCGTGATGTATACACAGATCGATTATTTAATTATGCGTGCAGTGGCAGAGCGCATTGCCGATGCACCGGATGATGAAAGCCGATTGTTTATGGCGAAGCAGGTGGGCGATGAGAGCCGCCATGTGCGTATCCAACAGAGCTGGATTAAAAAATTCGGTACAGATACCACGCCTGTTTTTGGTGAGCTGCAGCAAGAAATGTTCCTGCAACATTTCCGTTCCCTCAGCTGGCTGGATTTTTTAACAGATATGTATGTTTGTGTGGAAGCACTGGGAAGTGAGGCGGTAGAACAGGTAGTGCCAATGGCAGACCCGGGAACACGGCAATCGCTTAAAACACCGCTGCAAGATGAAATAGATCATGTTGCGTTTGGTCTGGGAAAATTGCGAGATGAGCTGTCTAAATTACCTGAGAAGAAATGTTCTGCCTATCTGGAGTCGATCCCTGCAAGATTAGATTTTCTGGATGATACCTTACACGGCCTTGGTATAGATGTGCCGGCGATGTTTAATGCGGTGGGTGCTGATTATCAAGAAGTCGTTCAAACAGTGCTGCAACGAAGACAACAGATATTAGATGAGCTGGCTCAGCCATTAGCCGCGTAAAATTGAAACCTGCAAGCCTTCAGGATGAGGCTTGCAGGTTTTGTTAATACGTTATCGAGTTTAAATTTAATAAATAGTCCCTTTTGTTGATCTGTTATATTTATGAACGAGGAACTAAAAGCTGTGTCCAAGAATCTATAATTATCAAATAATAGTTTCTGTGCATGCTATGACAGTAACAAAATGGTATAAGTTAAGCTTGCATTCATACCTGATTTCTTCCTTCGGTTATATTGGGTCAGCCATATTGCTATCCGTCGTTCTGACAATAAATTCTTATGTCATCGCCGAAGATCGCCAGGAATATGAAATGTTTAATATAACGGCTGGCCAGATTGGGATACTCGATGATCTGGACGGGCCACAACGTTACGGCTTGGAATATCGTTTTAAATCATTTTCAGGTCCAGGTGGCTTTCGTTTGATCCCTGCAGTCGGTGCAGCCAGGTCTAACAATGGTGCAAATTTTGTCTATAGTGATCTCAGGCATGATTTTTATTTAAATCGACGATGGATACTGATACCTAGTTTTGGTATAGGTATTTTTAATGACAGCGATGAAATTAATCTGGGGAATGATCTTGAATTCAGGTCAGGTGTGGAGATTGCTTATCAGTTTAAAAATAAAATACGCGCTGGTGTAGCTATTTTTCATCTATCTAATGGTGGTATTTCCAGTCAAAACCCAGGTACGGAGGCGCTCGTTTTTTCTATATGCATACCGGTGATTAGTGATTGATTTAACTCCGCTATTTCAGTAGTAAATGTATGGCTAATTACGTTCAAATGTTATTAGAATTTACTAGCGGGACTTATTTATATAATATAGATAGATAATATATTTCGAATGATAAAGGTAATAAAAAATGGCTTACAAATGTGAAGTATGTGGTATGGGTATTGGTTCGATGACTTGCGCTGAGTGTGGTAAAGAGTTAGTGCATGATACGATCACTACAGATGATGGTACGACTGTGCATGTTTCAAAATGCCCTGATGGTCATGGTATGGTGAAATCACCTATGTGTTGTGGTCAGGATATGGCAAGTCAATCATAAGTTTGTTAATTAATTGATGCGCATACGATGAAGGCGGCTTTTTAGCTGCCTTTTGTTTTATAGCTGTTTTTTGAAAAAAATTACATGGCTTTGTCATATCAGGACATAGAAAAATTATTGGGTTTTGAAAAACCTTTGCCTGTAACAAAAGACTGGTCAGCAGCACCAGACTTTCTAAAAATCATCAGTGATTATTGTTTAGATAATAGACCTTTGAACATTGTCGAGTGCAGCAGTGGGACGAGTAGTCTTGTTTTGTCGAAATGCTGTCAGTTAAACCAGTGCGGTCATGTTTATAGCCTTGAAAATGGTGAAGAATATGTGCATAAAACGCGACAACAGTTAAAAGATTTTTCGTTGACTGGTCACTGTGATGTTATTCATGCACCACTGAAAAGTGTAGTGGTGCATGCAGAAAAGTATCAATGGTATGATCTAAAAAATTTCCCTGATGTAGAGATCGATCTGCTTGTTATAGACGGGCCGCCGGGATTCATACAGAAATTCTCTCGCTATCCGGCATTGTCTTTGTTGAATAATAATCTCGCAAAACATTGTGCAATATTTTTAGATGATGCGGCCAGGGACGATGAACTCGCGTTGGTCAGGCGTTGGTTAAAGGAGTGCCCAGAGTTTGCTTCTGAGTATATAGAAAATGAACGTGGCTGCGCTATTTTAAGCCGTCACCCTGAACGCTAGTGAAGGATCCTGGCGGCCTTGGTTGCTAGATCCTTCGGCTTCGCACTGGATGACAAAGAATAGTTATATTAGTCCAGTGTTTTACATATCAGGAAGCGTTGTACATAATATCCCATTCTCTTAAGGCTGCAGTGATATCTCCAGCCGCATTAATATTTTCCCAGAAGTCCGTGAAATCCGTTTTTATCGTTTCGAGTGCAATATCCATCTTGTTGGTTTTGTCTTTAAGGAAGAGTTTTATATTACTATCAACGGTTTCGATGTAATCATTGGCGATATCGAGCGTTGGCATCTCGTGTTGTTCATGCATTAGTATGCCTTGTTCGTAAGCTTTTAAGATACCAAGATCAATACGTTTCGAAAAACTGTTGGCAGTATCGTGTCTGTTGCGAGTCAAGTGTACGTAATATGCATCGTTGCCATAGGCTTTATCTAATCGACCAAGAAGCCAGGATAGTCGATTGTCAGCTTCGATATGATTTTCAGGATAATCAAATCGTTGCTGCCCGGTTTTTGACAGCAAGGACTCGTGCGCAGAAGAATAATTTGTGATGTGCCGGCAAGATTTGATGAAGGTGGTTGAGCCACAGCGTCCGGAATTAAGCACAAAAATATTCATTGCAATAAATGTGTTTTCTGTAGAGCACTCTAATGAAGGTTGTTCCAACTTATACAGTCGTCGCTGTAATGCAGGATAGCTTTAAGGATATTATCAAGATTTTTTTCAACATCAGATAAAGATGTTATCTGCTTGTAAGCGTCAGAGTTTTCGTCAAAGTTTGACTGAATATTATTTAAGAAGGTGTCGAAGTTCAGTAATGCTTCGGTAAAGTCTCTGCTGTGTTCTGAAGAGTTATTCCACCAATGATTGTTATCATTTAGCTGTAGGTGGATATCGGTTTTTAATCGAAGGATCGTATCGTGTTTGTCGGTGTATATATCCTTGATGGTTGTATATATCTGTTTGATTATCGTTTGTATGGCTTCTTCGTTTACCGGGGCGTCTGGAAAACCTGCATCAGTAATTTTTTCCATAGAAAACAACATGACGTCACCATAAAACTGACGAACAAATTCATTGCTGAGATCGACATGTTTGTTTTTTGTTTCTACGCCTGCTCGAAATTCAGATTGTCCTGTTGATTCTACGGTCCGTTT
>DAOWFN010000078.1 GCA_030637945.1 Gammaproteobacteria bacterium | reverse complement strand
TAGGCCGGGATAAGGCTTTGCCGTTCCCGGCAGTTGGTGCAACAAATGCCCGCAACGTACCTTATGCAGGCCTACATTTTTTTAATATAAATATTTTTAGGGCTTTTAATTTGCGTTTATTCGCGTTCATTTGCGGAAAAATCTAAAATATCTTTTTATTTTACCAACGGGAAACATGGGCCGTTAGTAGTCACTCACGACTCCTGTTTTTATGTTTCAGTAAACATGGAGAGTTCGGTGATCTTCAAGTTATAAAAACGAACGGCTTTTAATAGGTTAAACAACAAAAAAGCTTGTGCTATCGCAAGTGACAACGTGGCTGGATAATAAAACCATGACGGCCATATTGTCGCTATTACCAGTAAGACAAGACTGAGCAAGTGAAAACGAAACTGCCACAGGCCGGCAGCTTCCGGAATAATTTTTCGCATGTGTGGCACTTTTACCTGTGAACCTCTTTCGCCCATATCACGTAAATTTTTATTGTGAACGCTAAGATGCAGCCAGATAATAAACGGGATGATCTTGTACATCATGCCGTTGATCGTTGTCATTGCAAAGCCGTGAATCATCAGGACGCCGAGCAGGAATACCGGCAGATCTGAATTGATTAATGTCGGTATGAGCCAGGACAATGTGAGCAATAGCAGACTGAACATGGCGAGTTGCCAGAACCGCATCGTAGTGTCTGCTAATTGACGGCGTCGTTTGTGCAGTACCCATAAAGTTGTCAGTGAAAAAATTATCAGGCAGCCTGCCAGTAGCAGGGTGGAAAGCATCCTTATGATTTCCAGTTGCCAGATGTAAGTCAGGCTCAGAGCTAACAGAGTGAAAAATACTGACCAGCCCATCCAGCGTCGATGTATTGCAGGATATTCATCGGTGATCTGAAACATTGGAATCACATGGTAGGCAACGGCCATGACCAGCAATAATACCCATCCAAAAAGCCCCCAGCTTAAATGTAAATCAGTCAGCTGCCGTGTCAGTGGAAGTGTTTGTACACTGTGCCCCATAGACAGGTAGATGCCGAGGCTCGTGGTGATTAGTAAAGCGAGCAACGCCAGTAACATCATGCTGCGAGTTACGTGCCTGTTTGCCGAGCGCAGTAAACGATCAGTTACTACCACGATAAATACGATAAATGAAAAACCGAGTAAAACCATTGCGATGATAAACAGATGGTTGATCTGTAATAACCATGCCATGCCAAGACTGAGACTGCCAAAAAATAACGGGGTGTGAACAATACTGCTGAAAAGTAATGGTCGTGGAATAACCATGCCCATGAGTACAGGTAAAAGCTGCAGCAATGCGCCCAGCATACTCATGGTAAGGAAGCCCAGAGTCAGGAAATGAGTGACTGCCAGTATTTCGGGCGTCCAGCGATGGCTGATTATTTCTGGTCCATGCCAGAGTAATACCAGTGCTGCGATTAGACCAAAAAAAGGTGCACTGACAAGAAATCGTGCCGGTACGGAAAAGGGTGGTGCTTGTTGTAATGAAAGATCGGCGCGCATCAGTTAAGGTTATATTAAATCTTCCGCAAATGAACGCAAATATTAATTATGAGACATGAGAACAGCATTGCACCAGTAAAGAAACGTATCAAATAATATTCGTCATGCCGGCATGCTTTTAGCCGGTATCTATGGTCCAGAGATTTTCTTAGATATAAACTTACTATCCACCTTCCAGATGGATTCTGGCCTACGCCAGAATGACGAGCTAACGGGATCACAATGTTTGAAAAACTGGAACACAATAATTTGCGTTTATTCGCGTTCATTTGCGGAAAAAATAAATCAGCTTGTTTGTAAAGCTAGTTGCACAGCCGTTGCAGCTTCAGCATCATCTTCACGCCAGATGAATACTTCGACAGCCGTTGTTGAGCCTTCGCGTTGAAAATATTTGAAATGATTGTTGTCGAGATTGCCGTATAGCATACAGGGGTCTCGGCGATGCAACATGCGCAGGTATTGCCCCGGTTTAAGTTTGTCAGCAGCTTCGAGTGTCAACTCCAGTGGTTCTGGTGGAAGCAGATCACTGACGTCCAGTAATATCTCGCAGGACATTACTTGTCATCCCATTCCTGGAATTTTTTCTGCCAATAACTGGCATCTTCCGGCAAGCGCTGGTCCATCATACTGTATAGGATCTGCTCTTCTTTCATATTGTGCTGCTGCATCATTATCAGCAGAGTATCAGCAAAACCAAGGAAATCGTCACTGTGCCGCTTCTCCAGTGCATCACGCATCTCGATAAAAATTACACGCATCTGGTCGTGCTCCATGCGCATCATTTCAGTCGGCCCTGTTACCACGCCGGTTGCTTCCTCAAAGGCTGGAAACAGACCTTGCTCTTCGAGGCCGAGATGACGTTCCATAGCATTAACAAATTCATTAAATGCCAGGTCAGCTGTCTCCCAGTCCTCGGTGGATGCTGCATTCTCAGCTTTGGCAAAAAGGAGGTCACAGTCTTTGTGATCCCGGGTCATAAATTCTTTAATGTTCATTTTTACAATGCTCGGTTGTTTTATAGTGAAATCATAGCGATAAGTGCTGATGTATCGAATGATTTATATCAAAAGAAAGGTTGAGTCTTGACTATTTCAGAGCCCACAGAATGACTTATAATGGCTTTGATATTTTATGACTCTGGTTTTGTGTGAAATGAAATTTTCCCCTCGGCGTATGTTTTATTCTAATAAGTTGCATCCATGTCGGGATGTTATTTTACTTCTTTCGTTTTTGGCGGGTGTCTGGACTGCTCCTGCTCATGCAGAGCCTATGGTTAGCCTCAAAAAACCGCCAGCATCATTAGAGCAATGGTATAAACCGGCGAACAAGCGCCAGGTATGGTTGCATACTATGTTTCGGCTTAGGCGTGAAATGCAGGCGATCGACGAATATGCCAAAACCAATGCGCTGGCTGCTGATAATCAGGCTGCACTGGAAAAGTGGATAAAAAGACTGGATAAAGATTACAACAAGATCGCCGACATGGTTCCCGAGTGGGAAAAAGACATTAAACCCAGGTTGCTACCTGAACTCGAAATGTTTGCAGAAAAAGGTGATGCATACCGCGTTGCTAAAACGCTAAAGATGATCAAGCGTACCTGTGATGATTGTCATACTTATTACCAGCCGCTAGTAACCGCCACCTACCGTTCACCACATTATGATGATATCAAGGTTAAAAAAAGTGATGGCAGGTTGCAGGGCTATGAGGACAACATGGAACAGCTGTCAGAATCTGTTAACCGGATCCTGATCGCACTGGATGACGGACACAATTCTATCGCATCAAAGGCAAGCCAGGATCTGGCGGATCAATTACAGGACCTGGGCGGTAGCTGTAACGGTTGTCATAAAGAAGATGAATATCCACGAGAACGTATACTGGGGCAAGCGACCCAGCAACGTTTTGAAAAATTGCAGGCAAACATTAAACAGGGCCTTGTCGAAGATAGCCAGAAATTAATGGGTGAGATTGCTGTAACCGTGTGTGCGCGTTGCCATAATACACATCGTATCGTTTATGATCTGCGTAATGCGTTGCTGCCGGAAGAATAAGTGATGCCTCTGTTTTTTTTGATGGCTGATTTATAAAAACTAAAACTGGAGATAGGATGAAAGCAATTGGAGTTTTCCTGATGATTTCATCAGTTCTGATTTTTGGACTTAGTGCTTGTATAAATAACACTAGTACGCTGAAACAAATTACATCACTTAATGTTGACTGTGAAACTAAAGACGTGCAAATATCCGATGATGTAGCCGAGCTTAATGGTGAACAAAGCTGGACGGCTAAATGTGAAGGCAAGACATATTTTTGTACTTATCTTTCCGAGTCCGGCTCGGACTGCTACGAACTCATTGAGTAGAAGACTAATAGCTATTTTCAACAAAGCGTTAACGTATCAATCCCGGATCGGCAGCTGAATATGGATGGTAGAGCCTAGTTCAACATCGGATGTCACCGCCATATTGCCCTGATGCTGTTCGGTCACGATGTAGTACGAGAAAGAGAGGCGCTGACTGGCGTCGAAGTCCTCAGCTGTAGATTTA
Source organism: Gammaproteobacteria bacterium (assembly GCA_030637945.1). Lineage (GTDB taxonomy): Bacteria > Pseudomonadota > Gammaproteobacteria > SZUA-229 > SZUA-229. The sequence continues at coordinate 1,019 of DAOWFN010000078.1, read as the reverse complement.
TCGGTGAAAAAAGGCTCAAACAGGTTCATCTGTTCTTCAGCAGTGAGCCCAAGTCCGTTGTGCTGGATTTTAATCCATAGATTGCCATAACACTCGGACAGGATGATTTTGATTAATGGTTCAAAATCTTCCTTTTCTTTTTTTAGCAACAATGCCTGAGAGGCATGACGAAACAGGCTCAGGAAAACCTGCTGCAGTTCGGTGATATAGCAGGGCACCGAGGGTATGTTTTTTTCGAAGTTGCGTTCAAGTTTGATCTGGTTAAAGGGCAGGTCATCCGAGACAGAAATGACTTCATTGGCAAGGCTGATAGTATTTTCCATCACATCAACAATATCCGCCATCTGTTTTTCGCCGCTACGGCTTCGGGCAAAGGCCAGCAGATTACTGATAATGGTCGATACCTGCTCGCCCTTGGCAGACATATCGGTGATGATCGTATTGAGTATTTGTTCCTGGTCACTATCAGAAACCTGTTGCGGCTCATCGACGCCGCTGATAATCCGCTGAAAACGCCTCAGGTCCATCATGATCGCCTGCAGCGGCAGATTAATGTCGTGAGCCATGGTAGAGGCGAGTTCCCCCATGAATGACATTTTATCATTATGGATCAACATGTTTTCAGCAGCAGTCTGCTTGGTCACGTCATCGACCAGGATAACGACCCCGGCATCCTGCTCCTGCAACGGGTAAATAGTCACATCGTAGTGATAGAGGCTGCGCAGGCTCTGTTTTAGATGAATGATTTTATTGTGTTCGATCGATTGCTGAATATGCTCAGGCAGAACCGTCATCTGTGGATAGGCTTCCCACAGTGTTTTGCCCAATGCATCTTCTGATGATATTCCCGAGACCTCTTCAACCTGTTTGTTCCACTGGGTGACAAAGCCATTTTTATCCAGACCCACCAGCATCAACGGCATCGAGGTTAAAATATCTTTGATATAAGACTCGGAAGATCGTAACTGATCGGCAGTGACCACATGCTGCGAGATCTCTTTCTCCAACAGGTGATTGCT
>DAOWFN010000123.1 GCA_030637945.1 Gammaproteobacteria bacterium | reverse complement strand
GGAAAAAATATAGTGGGATCGTGTATTGTGAGTAATGTTCTTCATGGGTATTGGAAAACTCTGCGTGCCTGGCGGCTCCGCGAGAGATGATCTTTTGATTAGAATGCCCACAAGGTTCTCCGAAGGTTTTTGTTTTTGTAAGCAAATAATTTAATGACTTAGAGTAAAAGGTTTAATATGAAAGCAGTAGTGAAATGGCTGGACAATATGTCTTTCGTCGGCGAGTCCGAAAGTGGACACTCTGTAGTGATGGACGGGCCGCCAGAAAGCGGCGGCAGGAATCTTGGTGTTAGACCGATGGAGATGGTGTTATTAGGCATGGGAGGCTGTACAGCTTTTGATGTGGTATTAATCTTGCAACGCCAACGTCAGGATATTACAGATTGTCAGGTAGAGCTGTCAGCAGAACGTGCTGAAGATGTGCCTAAAGTGTTCACTAAAATACATGTGCATTATGTAGTAAAAGGCAAAGCGCTCGATGAGAAAAAAGTGGCACGTGCCGTAGATATGACCGCAGAAAAATACTGCTCAGTATCTATCATGCTGGCACAGTGTGCTGAAGTGAGCCATGACTATGAAATCATAGAACATCAGGATTAGAAATAACCATGTCTCCATCAGAAGATATCGTAGACGCTGGCTCAGATGAAAATAGCAATATTAATGATGAGCAGACTAATGTAGTCCATAAGCAATTTGATGATATGTGTGACCAGTTTTACCATGCCTGGTTTCGTTACCATCCGGAAGATGCCGTTGATGTAGGGGTGTACGATTTTTCCGATCAGCTGAAAAGCTTCAAGCAGGATGATATCGGTGCCTTGATCGTGCTGATTCAAAAGATGCTATCAGCTTTAGATGAATTAAATCATGCCGAGCTGGATGAGAACAGGAAGATCGATTATCAGATTATCGAGGGAGCGATAACAGTAGAGCTGCACGATCTGGAGGAGAATGACTGGCGTTACCGTAATCCGCTGGAATATGTGCCGGTTAACGCTATCTATCAATTATTGATTCATCCTGACGAAAATGTGCATAAATCGATCAAGCATCGCCTCGAAGCAATGCCTGAATACTTGCGTGGTGCGAAGATGATGTTGTCACAGTACCCTGAACGTATTGTTCCGTTGTGGGCATCAACGGCTAGAGATATGGCACTCATGGGGACGAATTTTATCCGTGGGCTTGGCCGTAACCCCTTGCTAACGACTCAATTTGAAAATCCTGCGAGATTGCAGCCTCTGTTCGATGCTGCTGCGGCAGCGCTTAATGACTTTGCAAATTTTCTCGAAACAGATGTTCTGCCGAAAGCAGAAGGAAAATTCGCATCCGGTCATAATCGGTTTAACCGTTTATTAAACGCCCGGCATTTTTTAGCGACGGATGCAGATAAAATCCTCCGTTTTGGCGAGCGTTTAACTGAAACTACAGAAAAAGAATTGTTGCTGTTGAGTGAGCGGGTCTGTGGTGAAAAAAATATCAGTAAAGCCCTGGATAAAGTTCGTGAACAACATCCTGCTGCATCTGAACTGCTTGATAGCTACCGTAATAAAATGCAGGCAGCCTATGCGTGGTTAGTCGAGGCAGATATCATCACAGTGCCTGAAAAGCAGTCACTAAAGGTTCAACAAACGCCAGCTTTCTTACGCGACGTGATTCCATTTGCTGCTTATGAACCACCCATGCCACAAGATGAAGACCAGCGAGGTCTGTATTATGTCACTACCGTGGAAGATGAATCTTTACTCGCAGAGCACAATCAATACAGTATAGACATGACTTCGGTTCACGAAGCATTCCCCGGGCACCATTTACAATTTGTCATCGCTAATCAAAATAATAACAGTGTCACGCGTTTGTTGAATGCCTCGGCGAGTATGTATGAAGGCTGGGCATTATATTGTGAACAGCTGGTTTTTGAGCAGGGTTTATACGATAAGAAAGAGCATGAATTTATTCTGATGCGAGATCGTCTATGGCGAGCCCTGAGAATTATTATCGATGTAAAAATTCATACGGGGCAGTTCAGCTTTGATGATGCGGTTAATCTGTTAGTTGAAAAACTGGGTTTTGAGCCCTCGCAGGCGCAGTCGGAAATCAACTGGTACAGCAGCTCCGCAGCAACGCCGCTGTGTTACGCAGTCGGTAGGGAAATTATTCTAAAAACGCGTGCTATCGTAATGAATGAAGGCGGAGATTTAGCTGACAAGTCAAAACTTAAAAGTTTTCATGACAGATTATTATCGCAGGGTTCAATAGCATTGCCGCTTATCATTAGCTCGGTATTTGGAGAGTCTGTCTGGAATCGTGTCCATGATGAAATATTTACTGAATAACGATGCTGCAAAGCTCTCACTGTATATTTTTGAGGTTAAGTAATCATGTCCCAATACGAACGACCAGGACCAACAGCGGGTATGCGTCACCTGGCGCTTAATGTTAACGATCTTGCCGGCAGTGTTGACTTTTATACACGTCTGCTTGGCATGACGATCGAATGGCAGCCTGATGAAGATAATTATTATCTGACCTCGGGCAACGATAATCTAGCGTTGCATCGTGCAGATAATGATGTCGGTGAAAGTGGTGTGCAATCACTGGATCATCTCGGCTTTATTATCGATAAGTCTGATGATGTGAATCGCTGGTTTGATTTTTTGCAGCAGGAAAAAGTTGAGATGCTAACGCAGGTAAAAAATCATCGTGACGGTGCGCGCAGTTTTTACTGTAAAGATCCAGATGGTAATGCAGTGCAGATTATCTATCATCCGCCGTTGAGTTTAGGGGAATAAGTTTTTTCCGCAAATGAACGCGAATAAACGCAAATAAACAAATTTTAACCCACAGATAAACGCAGATTAAAGACTATTAAGCGTTTAAGCATCCGTGTTCATCTGTGGGCAATCTATATTTTTTATTTGCGTTTATTCGCGTTCATTTGCGGATAATTAATAAAGCAGCGTAACGTTATATCATTATATGTAATACGCCGTCCCGGTCATCACTTTTGACATAGCAGCCATCAATGTTTTAACGGCTGGAGGCAGTTGTGCAGCGCCGTTTTCAATGGCAGTGGTGGCGTGTTTTAATTCATCGGTTTTCATCTGTTCAAGTATGGCACGGCTTTTAAGATCACCGCCGGGTAACTGGTTCAGATGAGATTCCAGATGGTTGACGACCTGATGTTCCGTTTCAGCCAGAAAGCCTAAATTCCACTTATCACCCATCGCGCCGGCAAAAGCACCAATAGCAAATGAACCGCCGTACCAGAGGGGGTTAAGAAAACTGGTATGGCCGCCTAATTCATCAATACGGTTTTTGGTCCAGTTCAGGTGGTCATTTTCTTCCAGAGCAGCTCGTTGCAGTTTGTCTTTAATTTCTTTGTTTTTAGAGGTCAAAGACTGGCCCTGATATAAAGCCTGGGCAGATACTTCACCGCAGTGGTTTACCCGCATCAGGCCGGCGATGTGTTTCTTTTCCTGTTCCGAAAATTCAGCATCAGAAATGTCAGCAGCGGGATATTCGCGCTCTGTGATAATGGGCTCACCGAATAAAGTACGTAATGCGGTGTCCGTATTCATTATTAACTGGTCAAAAGCTGTGTAATGTCGCATGAGTGTATATTGCGGCTTTAAGTGGGTCGGTGCAATATATAAATTAACCAGGTAGTTTGATAAAGATTTAAAAACTTCACCGCAGGGGCGTAGAAAATGCACGCGAATAAACGTAAATAAAAAAATTTAATCCACAGATAAACGCTTAATAACGCCTTAATCTGTGTTCATCTGCGTTTATCTGTGGAGAATGTTTTATTTTGT
>DAOWFN010000099.1 GCA_030637945.1 Gammaproteobacteria bacterium | reverse complement strand
GTTTATCATCCATTGACAGCGGCCGTTTATCACGCAGGGCGATCATTCCCAGTACCTCCCTGTCGCGTAGGCAGATTACATAGGTGTTTTCCTTGTGAAACTTGTCGATCAGTTTCTGTTTTTCATTCTTCTGGTGCTGGGGGATTTCATCAACAAAGGTCTGATAGTTCAGCTCGTGAATCTGTTCAAATTCATAAGGCTCTGAGGCAACTTTAAATATCATTGAATCGTTGTCTGACATTACGCTTTGTGCTCCGATGTAAACCACACCTGCATAATGTTGTCTTTATGTGCAATTAATATAATCACTGCAGAAACCAGCAGCGAAACAATAACAGACATAGGGTGGCCGAGGAAATATGCTATCAAAGGCAGAGCGACCAGGGTGGCAATCCAGCTCTGCAGAAACTTGCGTGTCACCACATAGGTTAGCAGGAGCACTGCACCGCCCGTTAATAATATTTTGTAATCTAACGCTACGAAAGCTCCCAGGCTGGTGGCAATGCCTTTACCACCCTGAAAATGTAACCACAGCGGCCAGATGTGACCCGCGATAACAGCGACCACCACAGCACAGACTATATCGGGCTGAAATTCCAGGCTGCGAGCCAGCAATACAGCAAGGGCGCCTTTGAGGATATCCATTACCAGGGTGAAATAAAACCCTTTGCGTCCCAGTATCCGCCCTGTATTAGTTGCGCCCAGACTGCCACTGCCAATGGTCCGAAGATCGACACCGCGCAACATGCGCACCATTAGATACCCCGGGCTGATGCCGCCGATGAGGTATGCCGACAGTATTATCAGGCTGTCATTGAGGGTGAGATTAAGTATCTCTGTGTAGTTCATGCCATATTACTCAATTTCCGATTCGCAATTACTCTAACATCTCAGATATTCTCTGACATATGCTTAATACACATGTTAGCTGAAAAAGGCATCCTTCTTTATGGTATTTTAAGGCACGTATTTTAGTCTTTAAAGTGCGCAACATTGAAATTATATTGTCAGTTAAATGGGGCGATAAAACTGATTGCGGCAGTAGCTTTGACCTGGGTCAGAATAGATATTTATACTTCCTGTATTTTATCCAGCAAAAAATGTATGTGTCGGTTTATTTCTTCAACTGAAGATGTTTAAAAGTTAATTTTCAAGGTATAAGCATGAAACGAGTTGTAATAGCTGGTATCGGAATTGTTTCCCGCATCGGCAATAACAAAAACGCGGTGCTCGAGTCACTGCAGCAAGGCCGCTCGGGTATTAAATTTAAGCAGGAATATGCAGATATCGGCATGCTCAGCCATGTCGTCAGCAGTGTAGACATCAATATCGATGATTTTATCGACCGTAAGGTTAAACGTTTTATGGGTGATGCCGCAGCATTTTCCTATATTGCCATGCAACAGGCCATTGAAAATTCTGCTGCTGATTATTGAAAGACGCAAATACTCATCTCAAATAATAAAAATAATTAATATGTTATATCAACGAATATTAACCGCTATCCCGCTTGCAGCACTTGTCGTCTGGATTATTTTCTTTCAGCCGAGTTCAGTGTTTTTTTATTTTGTTCTCTTTATCGTTTTGATTGCTGCTTATGAATGGGCAAAGCTTTCCGGTGTGCAAACTATTCTTCTGAAAACGGTGTTTGCCATTTTTATGGTTATAACGGTATGGCTTATTCAGCAATATGCACAGAATTACCATCTGTGGATTATTTATGTCGCTGTATTATGGTGGTTTGGTGTTACTTTTTATCTGAAAAATGCAAAACCAAAGGCGGCTAGTTCAGATCTGAATGTAAACAAACTGCTTGCTGCTTTTATCGTTTTACCTGCGGCCACTCTGGCAATGCGTGATATACATGCATTGAACCAGGGGGCTTACTGGCTGTTTTTTGCTATATCGCTAGTATGGATGGCTGATAATGGCGCTTACTTTTCTGGTAAAAAGTTTGGTAAACATAAGCTGGCACCTGATATAAGCCCTGGAAAAACAAAAGAAGGTCTTTTTGGCGCTATTATTGCAACTTCTTTATATGCCCTGGTCGCCAGTTATTATTTTGGGCTTAACATCGAAAAATCTGCCTTTCTTATGCTGTTGTCGATTATCCTGACTTTTATCTCAGTCAGTGGAGATCTGTATTTCAGTTTTTTAAAACGCGAAGCCGGTGTCAAAGACAGTGGTAATATATTACCAGGTCACGGCGGTATGCTGGATCGTATCGACAGTGTTCTAGCGGCAATGCCTGTTTTTATTGTTGGTTATAACTGGTTGATTGTTACAGGCGCTTGAAAAGGTAGAAATCACATTACTTGGTACTACCGGCAGCCGCTGAACTGAAAAAAACTGCTGAGCTTTCATTATCTAGCTCAACATGGAATGAAAACCTATATTATTAAAGAGAATGGTACTTATTAACCAAGACAAACTATACGTCGATCTAGTTAAGACAAGGTAACTGGTAAGGGCTGGAAGTTACTAGTAACAATTGATCAGAATCACCAAAAGGAACTCGTGTAAAAGCATATTTCGATCGCACTAGTGGTAAGGAAAACGGTATAGGCTTACCTACTAAACGCCTACACAGCGCGGTTTCAGTGGGGCTAAAGACTCGCTCGGAGGGTCTCATAATCGGCAGGTCGAAGGTTCGAGTCCTTCCAGGCCCAGCATTTATTTCCTTCCAAATCATTCGCTTACGGATTTTTTCACGTCGGACCCATTGACTATAAGTCGGCGGGTCGAATGCATAAATTCATCCAAACAATCATATGACGAACGTCTGCTTCCCGACCCACAACGGACGTTGGCATTCATGGTTCTGAGTGTCTGCGCACACCACAAAGCCGACCTTGGGGAAATAGAGTTTACAGAGAAAATCGATCCATAAGAGACGTTCAGTAACTGTAAAATATGT
>DAOWFN010000207.1 GCA_030637945.1 Gammaproteobacteria bacterium | reverse complement strand
GCGCAAATCGCTCTTGGACAGGATGTACTTGGTGCTGTAAGAAAAGGATTAGAGTACACCCATAAAACCTTAGTCAATGCGAACAGAATCGGCATGGGGCAATATCACCCAAATCGCTTTTTCTGGGATAAAAAATAATCAACGAAAATGTTGAAACTAGCTGGCATATACGCCGTCACTGACGAGCAACTCATCACTGAAGAAAAATTCAATCGAGCAATAGAAGCAGCGCTTCAAGGCGGCGTTAAAATAATTCAATACCGCGACAAATCCAACGATCGTCAAAAAAGATTTAAACAGGCAAAGAACCTATGCTCACTCTGTCGCCAATACGAAGCAATCTCAATAATCAATGATGATTTGGAACTGGCAAAAACTGTTAATGCCGATGGTGTACATCTAGGTAAAAATGATGCCTCTCTAAAAGAAGCACGACAGACACTCGGCAGCGACGCCATCATTGGCGTATCTTGCTACAACAGCTTATCAACAGCCCTGTTAGCCGAAAAAAACACTGCGAATTACGTTGCCTTTGGCACGATGTTTCCATCACCAACCAAACCCGATGCAAAACCTGCCGACCTGAACATAATCTCAGAAGCCAAACAACAAATATCCATACCAGTTTGCGCTATAGGGGGTATAACAGAAAAAAATATTCAACAATTAGTTCAGCAAGACATAGATATGACTGCCGTTATCAGCAGTTTATTTTCCACCAGTGACATTAAAGCAACAGCGAATGCACTCAGCAAACACTTTACTTAATCAACAACTCGTTATAAATTTAGTTAGGTAAGAGACCTATAACCAGTCTGAACAAGAGATATTAGTGCAGCAGATATTGCCGCACCAAAATTACCTAAGGCTAATTTTTAGGGTCATCGGCTGATCCATAAAATCTGATAGACGAAAACCGTAACAATGAAAAAATTATTATTGCTTCTTACTGCCCTAACCCTCGATGCATGCGCATCATTACATTCAGATGATCCCGACTCGATGTTTTTCAGCATTCCAGAGGGTTCTACATTATCACTCAATAAACCCCTGACTATTCCAGCTGGCTATACCCATGCCGTAATTCAACATGGTAAAGAAAGCACAGATAATGATAAATACGACTACGACATAAATTGCCGCCTGGACTTAAAAGACTTTGGCCCACGAACCATCGAACCAGAAAACTTCAGGATCACAAGAACAGAAGATGGACAGAACTGGATATCACAACCCTCTATCCTGCGTTTTTACACAGAGATTTATCTCACGTCAGACAAAGGCACCGACATCATAAAAATGGTATGCCAACAATACGGTGACTCGATAGACAGGAATTTTACTGTAACTGAGATGCAACAGGCTTTAGGCGATTACTTTAGCTTCACATTCTCTGCTAGTAATAAATAAAAAACGCTATCTAAACCATCAGCTTTTCTTTAACAGATCACTTCGGTGGAAACTGCTCCAGCATTTTTTCTACTGTCTCATTAATATTCTCTATAGACTCACCCGGACTGGAATGATTATCAACGCTTTGTGTGCTAACACCACGCCAGATCAATTGATTTTTTGTCGGTTCAGTAAAATCTATCAATAATGTCCCCTGGTCATAAGTTTGAATCTGTGAGCCAGTACTTAACCCGATACCGCCGAAACCACCATAACTTGAGCGCCCCAATGCAATTCCGCCACTAACGTTGCTGCTTGTAATTTTTTGTTCTACTGTCAGGTTATAACTGACAAAAAAGTCAGGCACCTCTGATCCGACCAATACATACGAATTTGCGGATAACTGATCCACGATTGCTGCACGAATACGTTTATCCACTAACTCGTTATCTTTAAGGCCATATTCATTATCTTCATTCGGTTTCCAGGCAAAGGTTTTCAAGGCAGAAAAATTATAATCCGGCTCATAATCCTGACTCACTGTGATTCCCGAACAAGCGGTGAGCATACTAAATATTGATAGCAGAACAATGTTTCTGATCGAATTGAACTTGCGCATGAGTGAAATCACCGTCTACATTAATACTTAAAACCATACCATCATCGCTGCTTAAATCAAAACCCAGGTAAATGCTCTGGAACACAACCTGTGCCATTTAAGGTAAAATCGCGCCACAGATTAGAACTCATTCAATTGTCACAAACCAGGTAAACCCATGTCAGACCCCACGACCAATTATTTCCAGGCTGCTCAAAACCACATCCCGGGTGGAGTCAACTCACCTGTTCGCGCTTTTGCCGGTGTCGGTGGTGACCCGATATTTGTTAAACGTGCGCACGGTGCCTATATCGTTGGCGAAGATGACAAACAATATATCGATTATGTAGGCTCCTGGGGACCGATGATTCTGGGGCATGCACATCCTGATGTAATTGCAGCGGTTCGAGAAGCTGCTGGCAATGGCCTGAGTTTTGGTGCACCGACAGTTCTCGAAACCACGATGGCAGACAAAGTATGTGAATTAGTACCTTCCATGGACATGGTTCGCATGGTCAGCTCGGGGACTGAAGCGACTATGAGCGCGATTCGATTAGCGCGTGGTTTTACCGGTCGCGATAAATTGATCAAATTTGAAGGCTGTTATCATGGCCACGCTGATTCATTATTAGTAAAAGCCGGCTCAGGTGCATTGACACTCGGTCAACCAAGCTCACCCGGTGTACCTACCGCACTGGCAGAACTTACCGTCACCCTGCCCTATAATGACCTTGATGCATTCAATACAGCGATTGCAGAGATATCCGATGAAGCCGCCTGCGTCATTATTGAACCGGTTGCCGGCAACATGAATTGCATTCCACCCGTGGCTGGCTTTTTAGAGGGTGTTCGCGAGACATGTACCAAACATGGCATCGTGCTGATTTTTGATGAAGTGATGACTGGTTTTCGAGTGGCATTAGGCGGTGCGCAAGCTCATTACGGAATTGTTCCTGATCTGACTACACTGGGCAAAGTCATCGGCGGCGGTATGCCAGTGGGTGCGTTCGGCGGTAAACGCGAGATCATGGAACACATTGCACCGCTGGGGCCCGTCTATCAGGCCGGCACATTATCGGGTAATCCGATCGCCATGACTGCAGGCTTAAAAACACTGGAATTAATTTCAGCACCGGGTTTTTATGAAGACCTCGCCACCAAGGTTGAAACACTAACCGACGGCATTCTCGCTGCAGCGAAATCAACAGGTATCAACATGACCTGTAACCGGGTTGGCGGCATGTTCGGCCTGTTCTTCAGTGACCAGCAGGTAAACAGTTTCGAACAGGCGACACAGTGCAACATCGACCAGTTCAAAGTTTTTTTCCACGGCATGCTCACTGAAGGTGTTTACATGGCGCCTTCTGCCTACGAAGCTGGTTTTGTTTCTTCTCAACACACAGGCGATGATTTACAAAAAACCATCGACGCCGCCGCTAAAGCTCTCTCCGCGATGCAAGCGGGTCTGTAGCCATGTTATGTTATATCTATCGCTGCAACCTGAAACCGGATATGTATATCTATCTGGCAGAAGAAGACAACTTCGAAAATGTGCCCAGAGAAATCTATAACACTTTAGGCATCGTGGAGTTTTCTATGGAACTGGATATTTCGCCCGATACCAAACTGGCCAAAGAAGATACTACGGCAGTATTAAACAACCTGAAAGAACACGGTTTTCATCTACAGTTGCCCAGCGATGAATCTGTCGAAGCCATCATGGCGCGTATTGCGGCCATAAAAAACGGTCAAATTTAGGTATTTATCCGTGATTTCTATCGTATAGACATAAACCTGACTCGCAAGCTGTAACTTGGCCTGCAGAACTACACCCCACAAGCCAGCTCGGTTATAATACGGCTGCTCATCGCATACAATTCAAGATGAGCTTTTAATAAACCACCGGAAATATTTAATCATTTCCAATTTTACCAGGAGTTCCTAAATGTCATTTATAAAAATAGTAATAATAAGTCTTATTGTTTCCATCATTGCTACAATCGCAAGTATTCAAGGTCACGCAACTGCTGCGACGAGCATCAGCGAAAGTATTTCACTACTGATGTCAGCTGCTTATGCAAAACTTTGGGCAATTTCTTTTATCAGCATCCTCATCGCTTCAATTCTTGCGGCAAAAACCAGCTCATCAAAATCTGGCAGTTCCAGTGTCGCTATATCTGGTGATCAAGAACGCGGCACGGTCAAATGGTTTAATGCAGCGAAAGGGTTTGGTTTTATTACCCGCGAAAACGGTGAAGATGTTTTTGTTCACTTCCGTTCTATCCAGGGTAAAGGTCACCGCTCATTAGGTGAAGGACAAGCTGTTATCTTCTCTGTTGCCGAAGGCGATAAAGGGTTACAGGCGGTTGACGTAACTAGCGCATAAAAGCTAGCTCATAAGCCGCTTACGTAAAAAAAGGCCGCTGGATTTATTTCCAGCGGCCTTTTTTACTCTAGTGTTAATCACTATTATAACTACGCTATTTTTATTCTTACTACTTTCATAATCTCCATATCAATCCCGGCAACATTTTCCTTAGCAGCATAATACGTAAGGTTTATACGTTGCCCCTGTATATTTTTATACATCTTTTTGCGTTTGTATTTAAACGGTACATCATATCCTTCGAT
>DAOWFN010000137.1 GCA_030637945.1 Gammaproteobacteria bacterium | reverse complement strand
TTGTACATACATTCGGTGATGCGCATCTGTACTCTAATCATATGGAGCAGGTAGATGAGCAATTAAGCCGTAAACCATTCCCATTGCCTGTGATGAAGATTAATCCGCAAGTAAAATCAATTTTTAATTTCAAATTTGATGATTTTGAGCTCGTGGGATATGAGGCGCATCCGCATATAAAGGCTGTTGTTGCAGTTTAAAAAACATTTATCCACAGATGAACGCAGATGAACGCAGATGTTTTAGAAGAGTAAAGGTTTTTATCCGTGTTCATCTGCGTTCATCTGTGGATAAAAATGTTTTTCATTTATCAAAACTCAATAATATGGTTATGGATTAGTGATTATTTCAATTATCGCTGCCATGGATCGTAATCGTCTGATCGGCAATAAAAACCAGCTTCCCTGGCATCTGCCTGCAGATTTTGCACACTTTAAGTCAGTCACCATGGGAAAACCCATCATCATGGGGCGAAAAACCTTCGAGTCTATCGGCAAGCCGCTACCTGGGCGGACCAATATTGTCTTGAGCAGAAACTCTGATACCTGCTTTGAGGGGGTGGTCTGTGTCGGTAGTTTTGAACAGGCGGTGGCTGCGGTGCCGGATGCGGCAGAAGTAATGATAATTGGCGGCAGCACGGTTTATGAGATGTTGCTGCCCCGGGTAAATCGTATGTATCTCACTTATGTTGATGCCGGATTTGAAGGTGATGCATGGTTTCCAAAATTTGAAGAAAACCATTGGCAGGAAATAGAAACGGTAACACGACTAGCGGATGAAAAAAATTTATATAATTGTCGTTTTGTGACTTTAGAAAAAAAATAAATAAAAATTGAACTTGTGTAATGACGTCCTGTCTCATCTTGTGCAATAGATTTATAGACTCCTGAGAGAAAGGGCACCGTGAGGTGTCCTTTTTTATGTCCATGGATGGGCGGCGCGACGAATGCCACTTATTGGTTCTTCAGGTATTTACCAGGTGGTTTCTGTGCACCCGGGCAATCCAGTCGAAAATATTCGAATGGTTTCACATCGATTCTCATCGCAGTCAATGCGCCGCCCCATAAACACCCGGAATCGATGGCATAGGTATTATTTATACTCGACAAGCCAGCATGCGGCAGGGTGGACCAATGGCCGAAGATAATTGTATCTTGCTGTGATTTTCGACCAGGTACTTCATACCAGGGGAATAGATTAGCCGCCTGGCTGCCTGGTGCACCTTTTGCGTTTAATGAAGGCTTGCCATTCTCATCACAATAACGAAGCCGGGTCAGTATATTAGTAATGAAACGGTAGCGAGACCAGCCGGATAGTGATTCATCCCATATAAAAGGCTTATCGCCATACATATGTTTGTAAAAATTTATATGATTGTCACTTCGTAAAAGCTGCTCCATCTCTTTTGCCAGTTGCTGTGCTTTGCTGATACTCCAGTGCGGGTGTATGCCAGCATGAAGCAGCGTAATATTTTTTTCAGTATCGTGATGAAGTAGAGCTTGATTGCGTAACCAGTCGAGGATATCTGTTGCATCATCTGCTTTTAAAAGGGCGTCAAAGGTATCTTTCTTGCCAGGTTTTTGATGATCAAAGGCTGTGGCCAATAAGTGCAGATCATGATTGCCCAGCACTGTAATCGCATTGCTCTCGAGCGAGCGAACAAAATGTAAAGTTTCTAATGATTTTGGGCCGCGATTAACGAGATCGCCACAGAACCAGAGCTGATCGCGGTCACTGTTGAATTTTATTTGTGTTAGCAGAGCTTTTAGTTCATCGTAACATCCCTGAACGTCACCGATGGCGTAGGTCGGCATTTGTTTCTCTCCAAATAAAGAGTTGGCAGTCGGCAGTCTTGTTTAAATGGGGTCAGAGACAAGCTTGTCTCTGACCCCATTTAAACAAGACTGCCGACTTATGACTTTCTCAACTCTATCAGTCTAAACCAGCCTTTAGCAAGCACAGGCTCGTCATGTACGAGATTAAGCTGCGGACAGGTTTTTAATACATTTTCAAAAACGACATCGGTTCGAGTGGCAATATGACGTAGAAATATATTAAGCAAACGACGAGTTATAGCTAGTTGACCGGGTTTGATGAATTTATCAAAGAGAAAAATTTCTCCGCCTGGTTTTAATACACGGCAGGCTTCCTGTAAGGCGCGTTCAGGTTGAGGAACGACGGCAAGTATTAAATGCATGACTACGATATCAAAGGTATTTTCTTCAAATGGTAGCGCCTGGCTATCGGCAACTTGAAAAGAGATATCAACGGGATAATTTTTGGCGCGGGTCTTCGCCCGCTCCAGCATGGCAGGTGTTATATCAGTACCTATATAACAGGCATCTTCGCTCAGGAAGGGTATATCCAGGCCGCTACCGATGCCATTGATCAATATATTTTTGTTTCCAGTATCTTTTATTCGAGCAAGACTTTTTTTACGACATGCATCAATAGTTTCTCCGGAGATCATGACATCATAAATGGGCGCTAATAACGTATAGCTATGCTTGAGAGCCATGAACGATGTTCTATCGCTTGATTAGTGGAGTGTATTTGGCACAGCTAGCTGAAATGTAGGGATTTCAGCATCAAATTTTTCACCTGAATCAGACTCCATTTGGTAGCTGCCGTGCATAGTGCCAAACGGTGTGTTCATGAAGGTACCTGAAGTATACTCGAAGCCTTCACCCGGTTGTAAGTGAGGCTGTTCGCCGATAACACCATCACCTTTTACCTCTTGAATCTGGCCATCACCATCTGTAATGATCCAATGACGTGTTAAGAGCTTTGCCGGTATAGAACCATTATTTCTGATGGTTACGGTATATGAAAAAACGTAGTGGTTATTCTCTGGATCGGATTGATCAGCGATGTAAGCAGGTAGAACTTTAATGTCGATTTTGTTCATAATGACGCGCCCCATGTCTGATGTTAGTGTGATGAAGTAAATTATATCATTTGTTGAATTGTGTATTCACTCAACCGACAAGTGGTATTAGTGTAAGTTTCAACAACTTAATTTTATCAAGCTTTTAGTGGAAGATTACGTCGTGTAAATTGACAAAGTCAGATACTGATAGTTCTTCAGCTCTTTGAGAAGGAGATAAGCCCGCTTGTTCGATCTGGGTGACTGTACAGATGTTTTTGAGCGTATTTTTTAAGGTCTTTCGTCGTTGAGAAAATGCTTCTCGTACAAGTTTTTCATATTGTACGAAGTCATGAATCTTTTTATCGAACTGGAAGCTAGGTTGTAATCGCAAGATTGCGGAATTCACTTTTGGCGCAGGTTCGAAAGCATAAGGTGGGACCTCAAATAATGCTTGTGTTGTGCAAAATGTTTGCAGCATGATGCTGAGGCGACCATAACTTTTATTACCAGGTGCGGAAACGATTCGGTCAACGACCTCTTTTTGCAGCATAAAGTGCATGTCCTGGATTATATTTCGATAATGTAATAGATGAAATAGCACAGGTGTTGAAATGTTATAAGGTAGATTGCCGACTATGCGCAGATCTTTCATTTCCGCAGAACTTTTCCCTGAGTTTTCGTTTGAATGAAATACTTTGAAATCGAATTTCAGGACGTCAATTTCGTTAACGATTAATTTATCTTTATTGGTGGCGTCAGAAAATATACAGTTGTTAATAAGCTTAGGTATGATGTCTCGATCAAGTTCGATGACATTTAATTTATCCAGTCGTGATAATAATGGTTTTGTCATCGCCCCAAGTCCTGGGCCGATTTCAATCATTAAGTCTTGTGCTTGTGGATTTATGCTATCAACGATGTTGTTGATGACTGAGTTATCAATTAGAAAGTTCTGGCCGAAACGTTTTTTTGCGTAATGCATATTAAAAGCAGTGAATAGTTAACAGTGAATAGTTAAAAGCTTAACAATAGTTGCGTCAGATTTACAGGTGGTTTTAAAATTCACTATTCACAATATTTTATCGCCATTTTAATTGCCTCGTGTAAGCTGCTAGCATTGGCTTTGCCTGTGCCGGCAAGATCCAGAGCGGTGCCATGATCAACAGAGGTGCGTGTAAATGGTAAACCGAGTGTGATGTTTACCGCCTTGCCAAATCCACTGTATTTAAGTACCGGTAGGCCCTGGTCATGAAACATGGCAAGTACTGCATCGGCATTTTCTAAATATTTTTGAGTAAATAATGTATCAGCGGGTAAGGGTCCTATTAGGTTAAGGCCTTGTTGTTTTAGTTTCTCGACGACAGGGATAATGGTAGTGATTTCCTCATCACCAAGATTACCATCCTCGCCAGCATGAGGGTTTAAACCGCAGACGAGTATTGTCGGTTGTTCAATATCTGCGTGTTTTTTTAAAAATTCATTTAATGTGGTCAGTGTGTCAGTGAGGGATTGTTTGGTTATCGCCTTACTGATATTTTTTAGAGGCAGATGCGTTGTGGCGAGCGCAACACGTAGCGTACGAGTGGCTAGCATCATTACTGGCTGTATAGGATGCGTGGTCGATGATCTCTCTGCAAGGTATTCAGTATGACCTGTAAAAGTAAAACCTGCTTCATTGATGATGCTTTTTTGTACAGGCCCGGTAACCATGGCGTCGACACTTTTTTTCAGACATAAGTCACATGCAAGATCTAGCATCTGTAGTACATATTGACTGTTAATCGTATCAAGCTTCCCGGGTGCAGAATCGCCATGTAACTTTAACGGGATGATATTTAGTTTATTTTTATCGTAATTTTTTGATAGATCATCAGTGTCACGATGAATATTTAGTTCTACTTTCTGTTGCAACTTTGTTGCACGATCAGTTAACAGGGCCGGGTCTGCAATAATATATAGTTCAGTGTTATTAAAGGGTTTCAGGCTCAGGCAGATATCAGCACCGATACCTGCTGGTTCGCCTGCAGTGATAACTATTTTCGTATTCTCTGAACGCATGTCTGAAGCTTGGTTTTAAGTATGTATCAGGCTTCTTCATCGATGAATTCAACGTATGCTTCGTCACGGATGCGACGTAACCAAAGTCGAAGTTCTTCATCGATTTTTCTTTTCTGGATAGCGTTTCTCGCCCGATTCTGTTTGTTTGTTTTTGTTTGATCATGGTCACGATGCGCCAGGACTTCGAGTATGTGCCAGCCGAATTGCGTTTTAAAGGGTTCTGATATTTGTCCTATGGATAGACTGTTTGAAACATTTTCAAATACGGGTGTGAAGTCACCGGGGCCTGCCCAACCAAGATCTCCGCCCTTTATTTTTGATCCTGGATCATCAGAATATTCACTGGCAAGTTCAGCGAAACTTTTCCCGTCTTCAATTTCTTGTTTTACTTTCAGAAGTGTTTCGCGAGCCTGGTCATCACTGACTTCATCGTTGGGTCTAATTAATATGTGACGAGCGTGCGTTTGTTTGACCATGAGCTGATCATTAGAGCTGCTTATTAAGTGCAACAGGTGAAAACCACTCGCACTTTTGACAGGTTTAGATGATTCGCCGGAGGAGAGGTCTTTTACAGCGTCAACGAAGAGTTGTGGTAATTCATTCGCTTTTCGTTCGCCCAGGTCGCCACCTTTTAATGCGTTACGACCACTGGATTCTTTAATGGCCAGGTCTTCAAATTTACTGCCTTGGGCTAAACGTTTGTATACGAAGTCAGCCTGTTCTTTAGCTTTATCGATATCTTCCGGTGTTGCAGATTCTGGTGTCGCAATTAATATATGGCGTAGATGATAAGTCACGTCAGATGAGTCTGATGATTCGTTCTGTTCGATAAATTGTTGTATCTCTTGATCAGAAACATTAATTTTGCTGACGACGATTCGTTCCTGCAACTGTTTGATTATTATCTCATCACGTGTCTGTTCACGGAAGCGAGTGTAGTTGATGCCTTCACTCTCTATCGTGTCACGAAACATTTCAAGTGACATTTTGTTACTTTTCGCTAATTGTTCCAGCATACGATTTAACATTAAATCATCAACGGTAATTCCAAATAGTTTTGCTCGTTGAATCTGAATGGTATCGCGAATCATTCTTTCCAGGACCTGTTTTTTCAGGGCTTCTGGTTCTATTCTCGATAACTGGCTTAGTTCTAATTGTTTATGAAAGTCTTTAACGCGGTCTTCCAGCATGGCGTATGTGATTACATCATCATTTACAACAACGATGATGTGGTCGAGTGGTTTTATCGCAGCATGCGATAAAGTTGTTGCTACAGTAAGCGATAAAAAATAAATTAGTCGAGTGATATTCATAATGAGGTTTGTTCGGTGTTATTTAATGCAGGACATCAGTGTAGCCATATATTGACTGTTCCAGTGTGGTTTTGGCTGTGCTGCCAGATAAACTGCCAAGCCCTTTGAATACAAATTGTACCAGTATCGAATTGTCATAGACGTCGTTAATTGTTGTTGAATTTTGTAATCTGCGTTGCGCTAACAACTGGATTGACCAGCAGCAGCTGTCATATGCGATACCTGCTATTGAATCAATATTTTTATTATCTTTTAGTGAGTAATTCCAGCGTACAAAACTGCTGTATTCATTGTTGATAGCATAGACAAATGATGTGTCAGTTTGTTCGATATCGATGCTTTTGTTTATTATACGTTTCCGGTAGCCGATATTAAATAGATGGCGAGCATCAGCTAGATAGTGTAAAAAATAGTGTTCTTTAGATAAGGTGCTGTCTTTAATGTCTAACTGGAGATCGATAGTACTTTTCCAGCGACCCCAGTTTGTCTCTAACTCTGCTATTACATCGGATTGACTAGAGGTATCGATACTTCCGTCTAATGAGACTTTCCTGTCTTCAAAATAATATATTTGGCCAATACTGGCACGTACTAACTCATTACCGGTATTCGGATTTATTACTCTACTGGTTAATGCCAATGTGAGCTGATTAGTGTCACCTACGCGATCCCCGCCAATAAAGCGATTATCTCGAAACAACTGCGATACGCTAAAGTCAGGTGTGCTGGTATCAAATAGCGGTGCGTTGCTCTGATCTTCAAATGGTACGTTTAAGTAATACAGTCTTGGTTCCAGGGTATGCTGGTAACCGTTTTTGAGGAAACGTTCAAAAAATAATCCAGCGTCGACACTGCCTATCAGCAGGTTGCGATCACTGACTGTAGCAGCTCCGACGGCATTAGCATCGACATCATATTGCGTATGGCTGAGCTTAACGGCTGGATCAATAAACCAGAAATTACCACTGATGGGTAGGTGAAATCCTGGACGCAATATGAAGCGGGTTCCTGTGATTATGCTGTCATCTTCATGTGTGAAATCAACCAACTCAGAGTCCAGCGTGAAAAGTAAAGGGCTATTTAGTACTTGCGTATCACCATTTAATGTTAGCTGAGGTAGTCGCTCATAGGGGCGTTCGCTCAATGGCGCAGCGTCATCGATTGTTTTGATATCCTGTATCAGAGCACGCATATGCCAGTTGTGTAGATCATAACGAAGAGCAGCGCTTCTATCTAGATGGGTTTGACTGGTAGTGCCGATACTGCTGGAGAAGTCATTAAAGTAATTTGCGTCAGAGATATCACGCAAATTAACGTCAAATAACAGGTTAGATGAAATACTTGAATGTTGTTTATAGTCAACCTGGTAACGCTCCTCTTCTGCAATATCATCTTTGCGCAAGTATGAGCCTTTTAATTCGCCGTTGGTTGACTTTGTTAAGTAGCGGTAGTCGCCGTCTAATCCGAGTCCACGTTTTTCCATGTAGCGCGGTGTGATTAAAGCATCCTGATTTGGAGCGATATTCCAGTACCAGGGCATCGCGAGCTCGATCCCTCTTGATGATGATGAGCCAAGCTCGGGAAACAAAAGACCAGAGCGTCTTCTATTACTGGTGGGAAATTCGATATAAGGCGTATATAAAAAGGGGATGCCTTTAAAGCGAACGACCACGTCATCAGCTGATCCGTATTCTTCTACGTGATCTAGCTTTATTTTTTCAGCACTGATAAACCAGTCAGGGTCAAATAAGTCACAACTAGTGATGCTTGCGTTATTCAATATTGAATGCTGATTTATATTATCGCTGTCACTGGCATGAATAGTTTCAGCTTTGCCTTTCATATTGCTGTCAGGGATAAAGAATTTAATATTTTTAAAATATCCCTGAGTGTTATTGATCTCACTAGTGATATTCATATTAACTGTACCTGAGTCGGCATCCAGTGAAAGTTTTTCTGTATCTATGTGAACGTTACCCGATACCTGTAATTCTTCTTTTTGTCTGTCGTAGTGGGCATGGTCTGCAGAAACGCGTAGTAGATGTTTTTCTATGACCACATTGCCATCAAGTGATGTTGAACCATCACTGCTTGATTGAGTAAAGTCGGCACTGATCTCAGTATTGTTTATGTCCTCAGATGAAAATATTCTTGGTCTTGTATGTTTGGTTGCAGCACTGTCTTCTGTCCGGCAAAGATTTAAATTAAGGTTGTTGCTCAGGGTGTTGTTTCCAGTGTCAGCAAAAGTATTTTGTGAGCCTAGTGTTAAAAATAAAATGCCCGAGATAAATAGGAGGCTGTTATAGCGTGATGATTTTTCACACATAATAATAAAAAACTTTTTAAAGGGTTTTGTAATCAACGAGTGTTTTTATTTTGTGGTCTAATATTCTTTATGCAACTAATAAAAATTCAAGTAGTGCTTTTTGCGCGTGTAAGCGATTTTCTGCTTCTTCCCAAACAACACTTTGGTTTCCATCGATAACATCTGCGCTAACTTCCTCTCCGCGGTGTGCGGGCAGGCAATGCATAAACAAAACGTCTTCATTTGCAAGACGCATTAGCTCTGCCGTTACCTGGTAACCGCTAAATGCTTGCTCGCGAATTTTTTGTTCTTCTTCCTGTCCCATGCTGGCCCAGACATCGGTAACGATTAGATCGCTATTGGAGCACGCGGCGGGAACATCTTGAGTGATCGATATGTGTTCGTCGGCCTCATCGATGAAAACTTGTTCTGGTTCAAAGCCCTTGGGGCAAGCGATGTTTAGTTTGAAATCAAGTAGTTTGGCGGCATGCATGTAAGAATGACACATGTTATTGCCATCGCCAACCCAGGTAACGGTTTTGCCTTTGATGTCACCACGTTGCTCGAAGAAAGTTTGCATGTCGGCAAGTAATTGACAGGGGTGCACATCATCAGTAAGGCCATTGATTACCGGTACAGAGGAATGTTTCGCCAATAATTCAATTTTTTCGTGTTCAAAGGTTCTTACCATCAGGCAGTCAGTCATGCTAGACAGTACTTTTGCACTATCTTCTATCGGTTCGCCACGACCAAGCTGTGTGTCACGAGGCGATAAAAAAATGGCATGCCCGCCAAACTGTGCCATTCCCGTTTCAAACGAGACGCGAGTTCTTGTTGAAGACTTTTCGAAGATCATCGCCAGGACTTTGTTTTTTAGAGGCTCAAAGATTTCGCCACGATGTTGTATGGCTTTTAATTCAATGGCACGATGGATCAACTGTTTAAATTCCATAGAACTTAAATCAGTTAATGTTAAAAAATGTCTTATATCTTTAGTATTCATTTCAAAATTTTATCTGTTACGCAGCGGCCTGTTGTACTGATGAAATAATCAAGTCGCTCACGGTGGCAATAATCGTGTCTGCATGTTGTTGATCAATGATTAATGGCGGCAGCAAGCGAATGACGTTGCCACCAGCAACATTAATTAATAGTTTTTTATCCAGAGCCAGTTTTACAAATTCAGTACAGTCATGTTTCAGCTGGTTATTATCCAGCTCGATGCCTATCATCAGGCCCAGACCGCGAACTTCAGTTACGCTATCGATAGCGGAAAGTTTTTCTGTAAAACTTTTTAGCATGTAGTCACCCAGTTGTTTGGCATTATCGACCAGCATGTCTGACCTGATGGTGTCGATGACCGCAGATGCTGTCGCACACATCAGCGGGTTGCCGCCAAAGGTTGAACCGTGGTTTCCTGGTTGCATAATTCCACCGGCTTTTTCATTTGCCAGGCAGGCACCGATCGGTACGCCATTGCCTAATGCTTTAGCAAGAGTCATCACATCGGGCTGTATCTGATTGTGCTGAAAAGCGAACCATTGACCGGTGCGCCCCATACCCGTTTGTATTTCATCCAGCATTAATAGCCAGTCGTTTTCATCGCAAATTTCACGCAGCTGATTTAAATAGTTCTGATCAGGTACATTGACGCCGCTTTCACCTTGAACAGGTTCAACTAAAATGGCAACCACATCATTATTGTTGTCAGCAATGTTTTTTATCGCAGCGACGTCATTATATGGTGCACGCACGAAACCTTGCACTAGTGGTTCAAAACCAGCCTGTACTTTACGATTTCCTGTGGCACTAAGTGTCGCCATCGTTCTGCCATGGAAGCTGTTTTCCATGACGATGATGTTTGGATTCTTTATGTTTTTTTGATGACCATACAGACGTGCGATTTTAATGGCGGCTTCATTTGCTTCTGCGCCAGAGTTAGAGAAAAATACGCGAGACATGTTTGATAGTTCGCATAACTGATCCGCAAGGTGTTCTTGATTGCTGATCTTGTAAAGATTTGATGTGTGCAATAGTTTAGAGGCTTGTTCGCAAATCGTTTGTGTTACGGCAGGGTGGGCATGCCCCAGACCGCATACAGCGATGCCACATAAAGCATCCAGATACTGTTGTTTGTTGGTGTCCCAAAGATATACGCCTTCACCACGTTCAAAAGTAATATCAAGTGGTGCGTAAGTTTTCATCAGGTGTTCGTTTGTTGTCATTATTCTGTTTAATTAATATTAAGTGATACTGGTAAATTTGTTGTATAAAAAGCAAAAGCGGTAGCCATGGCTACCGCTTTTAAGGGTCTGATTATACTCGTAGTTTTATGTAAAGCAATAGTTTGGATTGGTGTGTTTTTTTAGCTTTGTGTTTCTGTAGGAGCGGAATCTTGTTCCGCGATTTTGGTTTAGCTGGGTAGGTGGAATAACATTTATGATTTTTGTTTTCTTGAGCCTTGCGGTTCTCGCCCTGCGGGCGAGACCCGCAATACTAAATTATAAACACACGGTAAATGCCAATAAATGACAACCAATAAAAAAGGCGGCTTACTGTGTAAACAGTAAGCCGCCTTTTGAAAGCTAGAATTGCTAATTAAGCAAGACTATGCGCAAAACCAACCATGCAAAGTAACATCGGAATAGACAGCGCAGTATTAGTACGTGAAGCCATCAATGCAACTTTCTTCGCTGAAGCAATGGTGTCTGCATCGTGCTGCTGACCATCCAGACCCAGAATCTTCTTCTGGTTAGGCCAGATTAGAACCCATACGTTAAATAACATAATAGTACCTAACCATGCACCCAGGCCGATAATTGCCATGCCGTTAGCAAAGGTAAACGCATCGATAATGCCCTGCATGCCGCCGCCGAGTGATGCTAGAGCGCTAAGGCCGGTTAACCAGGTTACTGCTGCTGCCATACGGAACCAAAGTAGTGCAGTTGGCGCGACATATTTGTTGATCGCTGCTGGACCTGGGCCATCGGAATCAGCCAATGCTGCGCCCACACCTGGAACTTGAACAAAGTTGAAGTAGTAAAGTAAGCCGATCCATACAACACCGGCCAGTACGTGTATCCAAACCATAGCTGCGGCTTTTAAGCCGTCAATACCGCTGCCCATGCCAAATGCTACGGCTAGAGCCAGGATAAAACCAACGGCTATAGTGCCTTTGATTGATAATAGTGGATTCATCATAATTCCCCTGAATTTTTTAAAGTAAGACGATAGTTTTTTTCTGCTTTTCTGCTGGGCGC
>DAOWFN010000183.1 GCA_030637945.1 Gammaproteobacteria bacterium | reverse complement strand
ATTCACTGAATTGCGATTTTGCTTTTTTCTTGCGTTTGCCTTCAGCGATGATTCGATCGGTGTCCTTTTTGTTCGGGTTGACCTTGCGTTTGTTCTTAATGGTGAGATGCTGTTCATCATATTTTTTGTATTTAACGGTGACTTTGGACTTAACGCTTAGTCCATCTGCCTGCTTGATAGAAAATTCATAATCACCGGGTTTGGTCGACAAACCAATTCCTGCCATAGCGAACCAGGTGTCTTCATGTGGAAAAACGGCGACACGTCTGTTATTAAAATAAACCCTGGTGCCTTCTTTATGGTCAGGCAATTGTAATAGTGCAATGCCGCCAGGTACGAGTGCTTGTTCAGGCAATGCATAGACTGAAGAGCAGGATAATAAAAATGTGATTAAAGCAAAGTGCTGCAGCAAAGAGATGTTTTTAAGCATGAGAGGTTTCGTGTTTTTTCTAAATGAAATTAATTTCGGGTTGGTTTGGTTCTCAGTGTAAAATGCGTTTTAAAGAAAATCAATATCTATATTATTTTATCTATGCCGTCTGATTTCATATCAAAGCGTTCGAGTACCTTAAGTCCATTTTATGTCATGGATATCCTGGCGCAGGCAAAAAAATTAAGCCAGCAAGGTAGGACTATCTATCATATGGAAGTAGGTGAGCCTGACTTTGCTACAGTAGAATGCATCGTAGATGCCGGTATCGATGCTTTAAAGCAATATAAAACGCATTATACACCTGCTACAGGAATTCCTGAGTTGCGTGAAGCCGTTGCTGAATATTACGAAAGAAAGTTTTCTGTAAAAATAGATCCTCAGCGTGTCGTAATCACACCTGGCGCTTCCGGTGCGCTGCAGCTGGCTATGATCTGTCTGTTGGATGCTGGTGAGAATGTGTTGCTGTCTGATCCGGGTTATCCATGTAACAGAAATATTGCGCAGGTGCTGGCAGTGGAGTCAAAAACCATCCCTGTGAGTTCGCTAAGTAATTATCAGTTAGACGCAGACCTGGTCGCCAGACACTGGACTGATAAAACCAGGGCGGTTATGGTTGCAACACCATCGAACCCGACGGGCACTCTGTTGCCTGAGGATCAGCTAAAAGAGCTGTGTCAGTTAGTCGAGCAGAAAAATGGGAGAATGATAGTCGATGAGATTTACCAGGGGCTGGTATATGATGCGGATGACTACACCGCGCTTGAAATTTCTAATGAATGTTTTGTTATTAACAGTTTTTCAAAATATTTTGGCATGACGGGTTGGCGTATTGGCTGGATGGTCGTGCCGGAATTTTATATTGATGCGATTGACCGAATCGCACAAAATATTTTTTTGGCGCCACCGACTGTGTCACAATACGCTGCGCTTACTGCATTAAAAGAGAGTACGCAGTCTGTGCTCGATGAGCGCAGAGATGAATTCAAAAAACGCCGTGATTTTTTATTGCCTGCATTGGAGCGACTGGGTTTTGCTATTGCGGCTAAACCACAGGGCGCTTTTTACATCTATGCAAATTGCGAGTCTTTTACCGACGATAGTTTTACCTGGGTAAAACAATTGTTAGATGAACAAGGTGTTGCGTTGACGCCCGGGATAGATTTTGGGTCTCATCTTGCGAATAAACATTGCCGTTTTGCTTACACACAATCACTTGAGATACTGGAACAGGCAGTTGATAAAATAGATGCATTTATTCAACGTTAATGATAGTTCTAAAATACTGCGATCCCGCTTACGTCATTCCGGCATGTTTTTAGCCGGAATCTACAGTGATATTAAAATATGATTGGTAATATATTAAAAATGCAAACTACGCTGGGTGATGCCAGCAGAGGCCAACCGGTACAATATCAGTTGCCCATCGGTGAAAACTTATTACCGATGAACGAACACATTGGTCAAACAATAAAATTAAGCTATAAAAACGAGATTCATTGTGTGGCCTGTGGAAGAAAAACCAGTAAAAGTTTTGGCCAGGGACATTGTTTTCCCTGTTTTCGCAGTCTGGCTTCCTGTGATATGTGCATCATGAAACCTGAAACCTGTCACTATGCTGCGGGCACATGCCGTGAACCTGAGTGGGGTGATTCACATTGTTTTCAGCCGCATTATGTTTACCTGGCTAACT
>DAOWFN010000219.1 GCA_030637945.1 Gammaproteobacteria bacterium | reverse complement strand
TTCTGAGCGGGCCACGCGGACGGCTTTGCGGATAATTTCCGGGATATTATCTTGATGTAAAACTGTGGTTGCCCATTTTGTGACCGGCTCAAACATTTTCACTACGTCCATGATCTGGTGAGATTCTTTATGCAGACGTTGTGATGAACCCTGACCTGTGAGCGCCAGCATGGGCGCACGATCCATATTGGAGTCGGCTACGCCAGTGATCAGGTTGGTCGCACCGGGACCTAGTGTGCCCAGGCAGCCGGCTGCGTTACCTGTCAGGCGGCCGTAGATCTCAGCCATGAAGGCAGCGCCTTGTTCGTGTCGTGTGAGGATGAACTTGATCTTGTCTGACTGTTCCAGTGAGATCATAAAATCTGCATTTTCCTCACCGGGGACACCAAAGATATATTCGATGCCTTCTTCTTCCAGGCACTTAACGAACAGGTCTGATGCTTTCATGGATTGCCGTACTCTTATTATTAGTGGTTAATGTGTATGAGATGGCTTTCTCTAATAAGTTCATCAATCTCGTAGACACACTATAAACTTCTCTGTATTTCTGTCCAGTAGAATTCTTTGCAGGCGGATGAATAGCGAGCGTGGCTCTGTGTTAATATTGCACTCAGAATCATCGGGCATCGCACCAAGGGGGCATCGTCATGCTAAGTAATAATTACAAACCGCAAAATTTAAAACCACAGATAGTTGCTATCTCAGTCGTAATATTTGCCCTGGCATTATTTCGTTTATTGCCGCATTGGCCGAATGTTTCCCCGGTAGCGGCGATGGCATTATTTGGCGGTGCTTTTTATGCGGATAAGCGGCTGGCTTTCATCGTGCCATTTGTTGCCTTGTTTCTTAGTGATCTAGTTTTAGGATTACATAATTCGATGGTGTTTGTTTATGCAGGTTTTGCGTTAACGGTGGCCATCGGTTTCATGTTACGAAACAAGATAACTGTCACTAATACAGCTTTTGCAGTTGTGGTTTCGTCCGGACTGTTCTTTTTGCTGACAAATTTTGGCGCATGGTTTACGTCTGCGTTGTATGCAAAAACAGCCGAAGGTCTGATGCAGGCTTTTGTTGCCGGTATCCCATTCTTCCAGAATTCGTTACTGGGCAACCTGGCTTATGCCGCGGTGATATTTGGTGGGTATGTCTTGTTGCGGAAGAATGTTGCGATATTAAGACAGGCTTAATAGCGTTTATCTCTTAACATGTAGGTACGAATTCATTCGCACAGCGGAGTCAGAGATATATCGCATCGTGCGAATGAATTATTCGGCATATCCATATGCCTCACCCATGTGGGTTAACATTCAAATCGTTCCGGATGATTTAGTCGCACCTACTTAAGGCTTTAATCCTACCCCGTTATTTAATAATCGAAGTGAAAAATAATACAGCACCACGATAAACGCTACGATAATAATAAATGAGGATGTCAGATCCACATCACTTACCCCGAGTAAACCATATCGAAATGCGTTAACCATGTACAAGATCGGATTGACCAGCGAAATATTCTGCCAGATTTCAGGCAACATTTTTATAGAATAAAAGATACCGCCCAGGTAGGTAAGAGGTGTTAAGACAAAGGTCGGGATGATGGTGATGTCATCAAAGGTTTTTGCATATACGGCGTTAATAAACCCGGCGAGTGAAAATAAGATAGAGGTTAAGATAAAAACAGCAACGGTAATGGTGTAGCTATGTATGTGTATATCAGCGAAAAACATAGCCACTACAGTTACTACCAGGCCGACGATCATACCTCGTGCCAGGCCACCAGAGACGAAGCCAAGCAAGATGATGTTATTTGGAAGCGGCGATACCAGCATCTCTTCGATACTGTGCTGGAACTTAGCGCCAAAAAATGACGATACAACATTTCCATAAGCGTTGCTGATAACGGACATTAAGATTAAACCGGGCACGATATAGTCCATGTATCTGTAGCCGTCGATATCGCTGATCTGTGAGCCAATGAGTTCGCCAAAAATAATAAAATAAAGAGCGACGGAGATCGCGGGCGGCAGAATAGTCTGTATCCATATACGGATGAATCGTAGATACTCTTTAATGACGATGGCTTTAAGCGCTATCATCTGTTGCGAGAAGTTCACGGCGCAACTACCTCACTAGTGATGTTCTTATCAGTGTTTTCATTTTTATTGTTTAACATCGAGATAAAGAGTTGCTCTAGCCTGTTGGTTTTGTTCTTCATGCTGGCAACTTCGATGCCGCATTTTTTTAAGATGCCGAAAAGGTCACTGATATTTTGAGTACTGTTCTTGTCAGAGTGGATATCTGCTTCCAGGGTAGTGTTGTCTATCATGCGTACGGAATAAGCGCCGCAGTCGGGTATTTTATCTATGTTACCTGCAAGATAGAGGATAAAAGTTTCGACATGTAAGCGCGCAAGCAGCGATCGCATCTGTGTTTGTTCGATAGTGATGCCGTTATTGATGATAGCGATGTTATTACATAAGCTTTCGGCTTCTTCCAGATAATGCGTGGTCAGGATAATGGTGGTGCCTTCAGCATTTACTTTTTGTAAAAACTCCCACATGGAGTGACGTATTTCGATGTCTACGCCCGCCGTTGGTTCGTCCAGGATAAGCAGTTTTGGGTTGTGCATCAGGGCGCGGGCTATCATTAGTCGGCGTTTCATTCCGCCAGATAGTTCTTTTGCCATATCAAATCGTTTGTCCCAGAGTTCGAGTTGCTTGAGGTGTATCTCAGCACGTTTCTTGGCCTCTTCACGTGCTATTCCATAATAGCCCGCCTGGTTGATGAGGATTTCACCCACTGGTTCAAATATATTGAAATTGAATTCCTGCGGCACCAGGCCGATATGCATTCGTACATTTGAAGCATTTGCCCCCAGATCCTGCCCGAAAATCTCTACCTGTCCGGAGGTTTTGTTAATGAGCGAGGCGATGATGCCGATAACGGTTGATTTACCTGCCCCATTGGGGCCTAATAAGGCAAAGAAATCGCCTTCTTTTACCGTCAGATCGACGCCTTTAAGCGCATTTACGCCATTTTTATAGGTTTTTTGAAGATTTTGTATGCTTAGTGCGTTCAAGTTTTTTGTTGTGATTTTGTTATAACTGTTGTTTTGTATGTGTCGGTGATGTTACAGTGTTTACATAAGTAATACGACCGTCTAATAAATAGCTATGTCAGCATGGTTCTCTGTGATGATACGTTTTATTTAGGCATGTCGATTCATTTTAATGTTTGTGTGTGATTTTTTGTGGGTGTAATTTAATGGGTGCAAAGGGTGAGGGTAACCGGCAACGTATTGTAGAGGCTGCTGAAAGTCTTTTCTACAGGCGTGGTTATAATCAAACGTCGTTTCAGGATATTTCAGATGCCACAGATATTCCACGTGGTAACTTTTATTATTATTTTAAAACCAAAGAAGAGATTTTAAATGCGGTAATCGATGGTCGTATTGCAAACCTCAACACAATGTTATCCGGGTATGATGCTGAGATATCGGATCCCAGGGAACGTCTGTTGAAGTTTACTAATATAATTGAGCATGGACGTGGTGATGTAATGCAGTCGGGTTGCCCCCTGGGTACCTTAAGCTCTGAACTAGTGAAAGATGATTCTGCTTTACATGAAAAATCTAAACAGGCATTTATCGTATTGCGAGACTGGATGACGCAGCAATTTGAGGCCTTGGGTTTAAGTGATGCGGGTGAACTCGCCATCGATCTGTTGGCCAAGCTGCAAGGTGTCGCGGTAATGGCTAGCGTATTTAAAGATGCCGAATATGTAAAACGCAGTCATCTGGCGATAAAAAACTGGATTAACCTGCAACGTTAAGTCAGATTTTTTAAATTAAAATTATCATTTTACATTGAGTCACATTAGATCAAAGGTAATGTTATGGATATGTCTATAGAAGAAGTTTATCTTGCGGCTTTTAAAGGTAACTTCACTTCGACGATGCGCTGGCATGATCTGGATGCTTTTTGGGATGTGCTAAAAACACATGCGGATGATCTATGGTATATCTATGCCGTTGGTGAAGTACCGCCGGATTCAATGGTTGCTAAGCAGCACTTTTTGAACTTCATCGATAAGATTGATGAGTTGCTGCATAAGGAGCATGATGAAGATTATTGCGGCGTCGTATACGTAGATAATAAGCAGAAGCCTGAGTTTATTAAGATTTTTGATCCAAATAATCTGGGGGTCACCTGTGGATTTAGTGATAATCCACCGTTACCTGGCTGGATATTATCCAGGGTTCAGCCGGTTGAGCTAGAAACGGCGCTTAACCCACCAAAAAACCGTCAACGATGGTGGCAGCAGTTATTTATGTAGGTGCGAATTTATTCGCACGACGAACGCATACTCTGACACCATCGTGTGAATGAATTCGCACCTACATAGAAAACATAATACCTAAAAATCTTTTCTCTGCACGACTCTGCGGAAAATTTTTTCTAAATCCTGACCGTCGATCAGGGACGACATTGCTAGCCCAGCTTTAATCACTGAAAGTTCGTTTATTAAAATACTGAATGTAAGGTTAATTATGCTGCGAACCCAGAATAATTCCATATTGTTGCAATTCCTGAAGTGCCGTTAATCCCCCTTGTTTTACGACCTCTGGGTTAGGGTGATCCATTTCTTTTGCCACGTCTTCTATGGCATGCATTCCTGTGTAGGATTCATTTTCCTGTAATAAACTGATGAGTCGAGCTGTTACCGGGTTGATCTCGAGAAAATGTACCTCATCATTTCTGTTGCGGTAGACCACGAGATAAGTTGCCTGCTGCGGTGCTTCATCAGGAAGATTGTCCGGGCCCATGGTGTGTACAGGAAATTGATAGACCAGTGGCCAGGCAAGTGGGGAAAATACCGGACGCTGTCTGAGAAGATCACCGTTGGCATCGATGTTATCCATGTTTATGGTTTCATCAGAAACATGCAGTGCCATCTCTACCCATTCGTAATGTGCCAGTTCGATCAGGCCTGCGGGGTCTTCCTGTTGTGTTTCCCTTTCGGTTTGCAGGTATTCGATAAACTCCTGTGATATCTCCAGGAAGTAGGGGCTGTGACTTTTATGATTGGCAAAAAAATCACGTATCATCTTATGCCAGTTTTCATCGTTGTATATCTCGCGAATGACAGGGAAGCCGCTTGAGATAAATCCTTCTACATTGTTATAGAGAAGTTCACGATAAATCCCCATACGGCGATCTTCGATACCATCTGGTATCGTATTTTTTTCCGGGTTACGAATATGTGATGTAAATTCGTACTGGTGTTTTGTAAATGCAGGTACAGTCATTCGTATCTCAGTTGCGCACCTGGTTACTGCCCGTTTGAGGTTTCTGTTCCATGTGCTGCCATTGATTTTGTATAGCAATGATCTGTTCTACTTCAGTCAGTAATTCCGGAACAGCCGGGATATTAAAGTCGCGCTCTAGCAGTGTCGGGAAAACGCCAAAATGCTCATAGGCTTTGTGCAGGATATCCCATACAGGGTCGATCACATCCGCGCCGTGGGTATCAACGATTAGATCCTCATCTTCATTGTAGTGCCCTGCGATATGTGCGTAACGAATACGCTCTGCGGGTAGTTGCTTCATGAATGCTATGGGATCATAACGATGGTTTACAGAATTTACGTAGATGTTGTTTACGTCCAGTAGTAAACCACAGTCTGCTTCTTCCAGCACGGCATTGAGAAATTCGATCTCTTCCATCTCTTTGCCGGGCGCCGGTGTGTAGTAAGAAGCGTTTTCCATGGATATTTCCTGTTGCAAAATATCCTGTACCCGACGAATACGTTCAGCAACATAATGTACCGCTTCTTCTGTAAAAGGAATGGGCAGCAAGTCATACAGGTGTCCATCGTCGGAACAATAGGTTAGATGTTCAGAATAATGCTTAACGTTGTGTATCTTCATAAACTCGCCGATGTCTCTGACGAAGTTTTCATCTAATGGTGCAGGGCTGCCAATAGATAATGAAAGGCCGTGACAGAGAAAGTCATATCTTTCAGTGAACTGCCTGAATTTTTTTCCGAATGACCCGCCAACATGTATCCAGTTTTCCGGAGCGACTTCCATAAAGTTTACCGGAGATAAAGTCTTCTCTTTCATCGCGAGCAGCATCTCATCCAGTTTTTCTCGGCGCAGTCCAAGGCCAGCGCCGGTTACAGGATATTGTTGATTTTCCCTAGTAATCATATCTTAACTCTTCTTTGGTAACCCTTACGTTTAGCAGTTGTTGCATTTTTTGATGATGAAGTAATCAATGCTGGCCCTACCTGCACCGTTGAAGAACAGAACTAACAGCATTATAAAGTAGGTTGCGGCAAATTCGATACCATTTTTTAAAATAGTAAAATTCCCAGTTTCTGTCAGCCAGTCTATATTGCCATGTTCGCT
Source organism: Gammaproteobacteria bacterium (assembly GCA_030637945.1). GTDB lineage: Bacteria > Pseudomonadota > Gammaproteobacteria > SZUA-229 > SZUA-229. The sequence continues at coordinate 2,374 of DAOWFN010000219.1, read as the reverse complement.
TAATATGGCTTTTGCCACTTCTTTCCTTTCCTGTGCGCCTTCAATCAAATCCATACGCCATTCCCATGGCACAGTAAGTGTGGTTTCTGGAAGTGCGTGCCAGCCATTTGACCAGTGTGCGGTTACCGCAGCAACCAGCATCGTTATCATGAGCGGTAAGGAAACCCAGCGAGTAGCTATTCCTACGATTAAAGCAATGCCGCCAAAAAACTCGGTAGTACCTGAAAGAAAGGCCATGAGGTCAGGGAAAGGCAAGCCCAGGTATTCGCCGAAATAATAAGCCGTACTTTCGAGATCTTTGAGTTTTCCCCAACCAGCGAGAATAAAAATGGGGGCAAGATATATTCTTAACGCTAGTGGACCTAAAAAATCTACAGCACGTGTAGAGTTTAGTAGAGATTGCGCTCTGCAGCCGAGTGAGATTAATTGTTTCATAGTTAGCCTTGTTTTTATTAGTTAAATCTTTTATGCCTTAGTGGACACGCATGATCTGTTAATAGTTCAGCGTTGTTGATTAAAAAGTTAATCCTTTACTGAGACGTCTGGATACAGATCTGCCAGCATGATGGATGTTCCGTTGCTCTGCACGATCCGGGCATGTCGACGACTAAGTTCGCGTGGATTTCGTACGCCACAGGAGTGCGCTAATACGCCGACTTCATAACAGATGTTTTTGATATAGTTAGCGACGCGGATCGATTTTTGTTCTGCGACCAGACCGCGTTGTAATTTTTTATTGTGTGTGGTGATACCGGTTGGACAGGTGTTCTTGTGACACTGCAGTGCCTGGATGCAGCCCAGTGAAAACATGAACCCTCGTGCAGAAGCGATAAAATCAGCGCCTACGCAGAGAGCCCAGGCGACCTCTGCAGGATTGATCAGTTTTCCTGATGCGATGACTTTAATCCGGTCTCGCAAGCCTGCGCTGATGATCGTATCAATGGCAAGTGGTAAGCTTTCGTTTATCGGCATGCCGACGTTATCGATTAAACTCATCGGTGCAGCGCCTGTACCGCCGTCAGCGCTATCGATGGTTATAAAGTCGGGCGCATATTCTTTACCGCGTTTATTAACTGCATCGAGAAATTCACCTAGCCAGGTTTTGTCACCCATTACTGCTTTGAATCCCACGGGTTTGCCTGTGATTTTTCGGACATGATTTATCATATCGATTAAATCGTCATTGTTTTCGATGTCTAAATGACGGTTCGGGCTGATAGAGTCTACGCCGACAGGGATACCGCGAATTTTTGCAATTTCTTCTCCAACTTTTATGGCAGGCAAGATACCGCCTTTTCCCGGTTTTGCTCCCTGCGACATTTTTATTTCAAACATGCGCACGGTTTCATGCGCAGCTATTTCCCGTAGTTTTTCATCGGACAGGTTTCCGTTTCTATCTCGCACTCCGTACTTGGCGGTGCCAATTTGAAATACTATATCTGCGCCGCCTTCGAGGTGAAAAGGTGATAGGCCACCTTCGCCTGTGTTCATCCATGCGCGGGTTTTTTTTGCCCCATAAGACAGGGCTTGTACTGCTGGCTTGGAAATGGCGCCGTAGCTCATTCCAGAGATATTAAAAAATGAATGTGCAGTAAAGGGCTTTTCAGCTGAACCTTCACCGATAATGACAGGACCGCATTCGACAGCATCTTTACCAAGTGTGGGGAATGCGGTATTTACGAATAAAACAGTGCCGCTTGGTTTTAAGTCATGAGTGGATCCAAAGGCGACCAGGTTGTCTATATCTTTAGCTGCCCGATATACCCATGAGCGTTGCGCTCGATTGAAAGGCATTTCTTCTCTATCCATAGTGAAGAAATATTGACGAAAAAAAGTACCGACGTGTTCAAAATAATACCGGAGGTGACCGATAACAGGATAGTTTCTTCTGATGGCCTGTTTGGTTTGGGTAACATCGGAAATATAGACGCCGATAAGAAAGAGAAGAAACAATCCGACCGCAAAAATAAAGAGGGTTGCCATCCAGCTTAAAACTTCTAACCCAAAAGATTCTCCTAAAACCATTTTTATTCCTGTTGTGAAGTATTATCGAATGCTTAGTTTTTGTTTTATGATGTTAGTTCACTAGCCTATTGATATTAGGCTTAATTTTTTTAAATTAATATAAATAATTTGTTTTTTTATACAGCAATAAAAAAGCCCCTATAATCGGGGCTTTTTTATTGCTGTAATAGCTCGATGTGAGATAAGAGGCAAGCTTATTTTTTGTCGCCGCCGCATTTAGCTTCCTTAGCTTTTTCGCTTTTGTTCATCATGCCTTCGCCGCATTTGCCTTCGCCACATTTAGCTTCTTTAGCTTTTTCGCTCTTGTTTTCCATGCCTTTGCCGCCGCATTTGCCTTCGCCGCATTTAG
>DAOWFN010000026.1 GCA_030637945.1 Gammaproteobacteria bacterium | reverse complement strand
GTTAACTCAGCACGACCGGTAACTTTAATCTGGCTGTTAAATGCTGGAACACGGATTTCGATCACTGAAGGATTTATGCCATCTGCACCCAGACCATCAGCAGCGCCGTAGAAAGTACGGGAATCCCGTCCAGATGTTGCACCAGGTATTTTAGAGAAGTGATGAACAGGACCAGGCGTTCTAATCGTATCCTGAAGTACTATTTTTACATTGCCGCCTTTTTTGCTACCTTTTTTACCACCGCGCATTGTTATTTTATATAGATGCACAAGTTGCCTTGCTCTGTCAGTCAGCAGGAACTCATCATCATCAACCCAGAAAGGATGACCGGTAATCGTGCCACTACCCACCTCTTTATGACTACCAACCACGCCGACTACACTGTTATCACTTACATCAATCAGACTCATCAATGCTTTTCTAACACCTGATACTAACGCCATGTTCGTATTTGAGTTATAACTAACGGAGCGGGGTTTATGTTGCAGCGGAATAATGCCCGAATTAGAAAAGTTTGTACCATCGTAATCGATAATATCCAGCGACTCAGAATTACGCGTACTCACATACACTCTATCATTGCCAACCTTGTCAATTGGATAGGGCTGATCACCATGAGTCGGTATCACGTCGACCACTGACATATTACGTGGATCAACGATGAAAACCTGGTTTGAGTTATTGTCCGAATAATAGCCAACCGCATCGATTGCATATGCTGACATACTGCCGGTTAACAATGCGGACGTGATAACAGCACTTTGTATTGCTTTATACATTACATTTTTTTGCATAGTCATTTTTAACATCTTCACAATTTCTTCCTCTAAAAAATACAAGTTAAAATTATTTTTTTTATAACATTTATCTTTATTCCAAAATAGGCATTACCTAAACACGCCAGGTAAAACCAGATGGTTGACATCAACTTAATAGCATCGATCACAAAACACTATTCTTTTGTTCGTTCATTTTCGTTCGTTTTGAAAAATAAATTATCTGACTGCGTCAAATGACACGATAAAAATTTATTGATGCGTGTTATCACACATAAAGCTGCTATTACAGATTATTCAGGCATGTCATAGAAAAAATCGATGGAAGAATTATTTTGAATCCCCGTCACCTTTAATTCAATAAGGAAAGTAACTAGACCGTGACATTTTGTAATAATAAAATGCGACTAATTATCATTTCCCACTGAGCAACATATAAAATTTTATGACCTCTGAACGTTTAGCAATCATAAAAGCAAGCCTGGATAGAAGGCAGACCGATCTTACCGTGGTGATGGAGAATGTTCGTAAGCCACACAACCTCGCAGCCGTTGCGCGAACCCTGGAAGCAGTTGGTGGACTTGAGATTCACGCCATCACTGATCTCACTTCGATCCGTCTTACGCAGATGTCGGCGGGTGGCACGAAGAAATGGATAAAGGTGAGCAAACATCCGAACACCGATCAGGGATTAAAATATTTTAAACAACAGGGTTTTCAGATCATCGCAACCAGCCTTTGTGAAAGCTCAAAAGATTACCGCAAGATCGATTACACCAAACCGACAGCCATACTGGTTGGTGAAGAACTTGAAGGTATCAGCGAGCAGGCCAAACAGTTAGCAGATGAAAATATCAGCATCCCTATGGCTGGTATGGTGCAGTCTCTGAATGTATCAGTAGCATCGGCCCTGATTCTCTACGAGGCATATCATCAGCGAATGGCTGCAGGATTGTATAACAGCCGTTCACTGGATAAGGAGACCTACATGAAATTGCTTTTTGAAGCCTGTCATCCAAAAATTGCAAACTGCTGCCAGCAGAAAAGGATCCCTTACCCTGCCATCGATGAAGAGGCGCAAATACTCGAGCCATTGCTCGGTAGCCAGGCATATTCAGATGACAGCTTTGCTGAATGGATTAAAAAAAATGATATATGACTATAGAAAAAGGGCGGAGGGATTAAAAAATAATCCCTCCATCCCGTTTAATCAATCCAACCCATCACCAGGTCTACTATCTGTTTATCGTTTAGTTTTTCGCGTTTCAGTGATTGCCAGCTAGTAAATCGTAAACAATGGCGCAAGGTAATCGATAACAGTTTTTTGCTTTTACCTTTTAACGTCCATGACGCCAACAGACCATCACGCACGTTATCAATATAATCTTCAAAGCCCTTTAACACTTCTTTCAAGGCTGCGACATTCTCCACGTCACGATACGCTGCCGTCCACATTGTTTCCGTTCCACGGTAATACTTAAAAAAAGCAAGCAACGCTACAGCTGTTTTTTCTTTTGCCTCCACCATATCTTGCCAGTCGGTCACATCTGGTGGTGGATTAAATAACAGCCAATGTGAAGTACATGCCTGAAACAGACTGACATCATCAGGAAAATAACGGTACACCGTCAATCGTTGCACACCCGCACGCTCTGCTACTGCTTTAATACTGGTGTTAGCCGGTCCAAGCTCTTCATGCAGAGAGACCGTCGCTTCTACGATGCGATCACGCGTCTGCGCCTGCTGCTCTGCTCTTTTGGTTTTCTTGTATTTTCGTTTAGTCATGATTCACCCTAATATTGAATAAACATACCTGTTTATTCAATACTTGACAAGCACTTTTGTTGGGCGTAGCCTTATTTTCAGTGAGCATAAGTGCTCACTCATTATAGCCATCACAAAAATGCCAACTTCGACCAGGGTAAGGAGAGAAATAATGAATGAACCCACAATGCTTGAATCCATAAACAGCGCACCTGACATCGTTTCACTGGTATCGTATATACCGATTCCCGGTTATGGCGTATTACCGGTTAACGCATTTGTCATCAAAGCCAGAGAACCGGTACTAGTGGATACTGGCATGACATCAGTACGGTCCGATTTCATGCGCAACTTAAGAGCAGCGATTGATCCGAAAGATCTACGCTGGATCTGGCTAACACACATCGATATGGACCATATCGGTAATCTTGAAGCAGTACTGGCAGAAGCGCCCGATGCACGTGTTGTTACGTCATTTATCGGCATGGCAAAAATGGGCCTGCATGGCCTGCCACTCGACCGCGTCTTTCTGCTTAACCCAGGTCAGGCTCTCGACGTCGGCGATCGACAATTACTGGCCATCAAACCACCAACGTACGATGCACCCGAAACAACCGGTCTATTCGATCAGAAATCCAGCACCTTTATCAGTGCCGATAGCTTTGGCGCTATCCTGGAAAAACCTGTCGACAATGCCGTCGATATAAATAGCAAAGACCTTCGCGAAGGCAGCCAGCTGTGGGCATCGATAGATGCACCCTGGCTAAGTGTTGTTGATCACGATAAATTTGGAAACACATTGTCCGCCATCGAAAAACTAAACGCCGACATAATACTCAGCTCGCATTTACCGCCTGCAGAAAACATGTGTAAAACATTGCTTAATATTCTTTCTAAAGCCGATCAAACACCCGTATTTGTTGGACCAGACCAACACGCGCTTGAGAAGATGATGGCAGCATAGGTAAATAAAAAGGTAAGCGTTAAAGTTTCTGAGGGCAGATATGAATGGCACTTACTTAAGCCTGTATCCAGTTAGATACCGTCATTCCGGCAAGCTTTTAGCCGGAATCTATGCATCAAGGACGCAACCAGGTTATAGTCACGAACCATCTACTAGATGGATACCGGCTAAAAGCTTGCCGGTATGACGAGAAAAGTGTGAAACCTTCCTTAAGTAAGTGCCATTAGGGTCAGATATCAATCTGAGTCTGGCCCCATTGATTCCAACATTATCGCCCCAAACCGCCTCTTTTATCCGATATAAAAGTTGACCTAAGTCAATACAAAATCAAATTCTTCTATCTATTCTGTGGTAGTTCTTGAAGTCATATACAGCTCTAATTGGATACGACGTCTCAATCAAGTTGTTTTTTAATTTTCAATAATAAGGAAAAAATGAAATGACACGCTTACCGAAGTATTATTTTACTGCAATTATCTTTTCCAGTTTTTTATTCACACCATCGATTCACGCTGAAAGCTCACCAGGGAAAGCAAATCAGTGTTTTGCCTGTCACGGTGTTAATGGCATAAGTTTAAACCCGGAGTTTCCCTCACTGGCGGGCCAAAATAAAAATTATTTAATTAAACAGCTTAAAGCGTTTAAAAGCGGCGATAGAAAAAGCCCGGTAATGAAGCCTATGGCTTCTGGTTTAAGTGATAAGGATATTGAAAATGTGGCTACTTATTTTTCCAGTAAGAGAGCAGGTGGCGGTGAAAAAATTGTAAAAGGCTATGAGGGAGCCGCATCGGGTATCGACGTAAGCCAGGTCCAGAAAAAAGTTAAATTAGCGGGTGTTGATTTATCTGACAAAGATTTCGAAACCGGAAAAGAAATATATTTTCAACGCTGTGCCGGTTGCCACGGTGTATTAAGAAAGGGTGCAACG
>DAOWFN010000125.1 GCA_030637945.1 Gammaproteobacteria bacterium | reverse complement strand
TCAAGCCACTGTAGGTCACCACAATAAGACTTAATAACAGGGCAACGATCATGGCACCGCCGGCGGGATTATGGCCTATATAGCGTTTTGGACGGCCAAAAACAAGGTCCTTAATGTACGCGATGATAGCTTTTGGCGAATACACAAAATCACTAAATCGCGCATATCGAGTGCCAACCATTCCCCACAGCAGCCTGAAACAGATCAGGCCTAATATGATATAACCTGAATATATATGCAAAGCACTCTCCTCATCCCCGCTGAGATAAGCAACCGTAAATGCCAGCACCAGGCTCCAGTGAAAGATTCTGACCAGCGGATCCCAGACACGTATTTCTTTTTCCATTGTTTCTACCTATGAAATTAATGATTAACTTTATTCTACGAAGTACCGGCATTAATTCATCGGACATATGTCTTAAAATGGTTCCTTATTGGACATATGTCCTATACCATAAAATCAGTAAATCATGAGGAAACACCTGTGCATACCATACAGTTAAAAGAAATTTATCTACTTCTTATTTTTCTCATCATGATGATCGCCGGCGGAATCGACCTGGCTTTGGATTTTTCAGAAGGCACTAACTTTACCCATGCAACAATAGAAGCCGTAATTGTTGCGCTCTCACTGATCGCTGTTGCCTGGCTACTATTCGACATACGCCAACAGGGTATCGAGATTGAAGCCTTACGAAACGAATTATCATCAAGACAAAAACCTAAACATACACCTGAAAAACATGTACTCGATGCCAGAACAAGCCTGGGCAATGTCATTAATCAGCAATTTAATGACTGGCAACTCACTAACAGTGAAAAAGAAGTCGGCCGGTTATTATTAAAAGGGCTCAGTCTGAAAGAAATCGCAGCCATACGAAATACTCTGGAAAAAACTGTACGGCAACGGGCATCTTCAATCTATAAAAAAGCAGAACTCAATGGACGCCATGCTTTTTCTGCATGGTTTATTGAAGATATTCTTTAGTATATAAACAAACTTATTTACTCGCTGGATGAACAACATGCTGTCAAAAAAACTACTCATCTGTCATATACTTTTGCCAGTGCTATTGATAATAACCGGAACAACTTACGCATCAGATAGCCACAACATAAGCTTCAGATCTGCAGATGGCTTATTAATATCAGCAGACAGTTATACCCCGCACACTTCAGACAGCACACCCGTTATTGTGTTATTCCATCAGGCAGGTTCAAGCCGCGGCGAATATGATGAGATAGCACCCAGGCTAAATAAACTTGGCTTCAACTGCATCGCTGCCGATCTACGCTCCGGAGAATATTCAAGAGGCAAGGACAATGAAACCGCGATACGTGCAGGTAACAAAAGCCTGGCAACTAGTTATGCTGATGCCTTACCTGATATCATCGCATCATTAAACTACGCACGAGCACGTTACAGTAACAGCAAAATCATAGCCTGGGGCAGCTCATATTCTGCAGCTCTGGTGCTCAAAGTGGCGGGAGACCATCCAAAACTTGTTGATGGCGTACTTGCTTTCTCACCGGGTGAATATTTTTCTCATCTTGGCAAAAGTAAAACATGGATACGCGACTCTGCGAAGAATATCAAAGTACCGACATTCATCACCTCATCAAAAAATGAAGCGAATGACTGGTCACCGATCTATGATGTAATCGATGTCGATAACAGGCAAAGTTTCATCCCTGGAACGGCGGGCAAACATGGCTCAAAAGCTTTATGGAATAAATATGCTGATAGCCAGGCTTACTGGGACGCTGTTAAAAAATTTCTTGATAGGTTTAAACTCACGAACAAATAACAACAAAGTAACAAACTGTGTCATCGTGCGCAGTAGCCAAGGTTAATCATACAAAGGTCAATCATTAATAATTTTGTAATTGAATTATTGAGTTTTTAGTGTGTCGACACACTATAAGTGCTAAAACACATCTAAGTATTAAAATTTTTTAAGGGAGAAGTCTAGATGAACAAGATTACTATCGTTGGTGCCGGACGCGTCGGCGAATCTACCGCACAGTTCATCGCTGCAAAAAACCTGTGTCGTGAGATAGTACTGCTTGATATACACGAAGGCGCAGCCAAAGGTGCCGCATTAGATATCCAGGAAGTTGCTCCAATTTTCGAATACGATACTCGCCTGATCGGCACCACCGATCACGCACTGATGACTGATTCAGATATCATCATCATTACTGCGGGCCTACCGCGCAAACCCGGTATGTCACGCTCTGATGTATTGTCCAGTAACATTCCTATCATCGATGGTATTGTCGAAGGCGCAATGAAATACGCACCTAACGCTATTTTATTATTTGTCACCAACCCGGTAGACGTCATCACCTATCATGCCTTTATAAAAACCGGCTGGCCGCGTAACCGGGTTTTTGGTCAGGCAGGTGTACTCGATTCCAGCCGCATGGCGAGTTTTATCGCAAGCGAAACAGGGTTTTCAAACATGGACATCAATACGATGGTATTAGGCGGTCACGGCGACACCATGGTGCCAATGCTGCGTTACTGCACTATTGCCGGTATTCCAGTAGAAAAGTTTATAGAAAAAGAGCGGTTGGACGCGATCGTTGAGCGTACCAGAAATGGCGGCGCAGAAATCCTGGCCTTAAGACAAAACAGCAGTGCATACGATGCGCCCGCCGCCTCAGTTACCGAAATGGTTGACTCTATTGTCCATAATCGCAATCGCATATTACCTACCGTGTGTTTACTCGAAGGCGAGTACGGCCACGAAGACATCGCTATCGGCGTACCCGCCATGCTCGGACAAAATGGTGTAATCGATATTATTGAGTTGGACATGAATGACGCAGAACAGACGATGTTTGACCAGTCAGCTGCGCTGGTTCGAAAAGACCTTGATCTATTAAAATCCATGTAACGTAATACACTTAGCCGGTTCTAACGAATGAGCCATATAGTAATAAACTGTCGACACGTTTATACTTCAAGCATGCTTAAAATTATTCATTTCGGTAGATACTATCGATGACTGCTAGTGATAAAGAACCTACAGATGTTGGTGTATTACGCGCCAACATCAATAATGAAACCTCCCAGATAAACTGGTCTGAGCTGCAGCGTTTTTTCGCGGGCGGCTGGCTAATCTACGTCAGCAGTGAGACTAACTTGCTCGATGTAGCTGTCGCTTTTTCTCAAGATGATAAAGACAAAGTAAGCAAATGGTTAACCTCTGGTGAAGTCGCAAAAGTCTCCGACGAGCAGGCAAAACAATGGCACGCAGAAGATGCTATATTCTGGTCTACGGTCGTTAAACCCTGGGTTTTGATTCAACCTTCAAAAGAACCAGATACACCAACATCAGACCAGACACAACTTCATTAAGTAACCTTGTTACGGACAGAAGCCAAATGAATTTTTTAGAAGAGTTTATCAAAAAGGAATCCTCTTCCGGCATTCTACTAATTTTCGTCACCATTCTTGCCCTGGCATTGAAAAACTCGATGTTCAGCGATTACTATTCTGCATTTCTAGCGACACCGGTTGAAGTTCGTTTTTCTGATCTACACATTGCCAAACCATTACTGCTCTGGATCAATGATGGCCTGATGGCGATTTTCTTTTTATTGATCGGACTGGAAGTTAAACGCGAATTTTTAGAAGGCCAATTATCCACTCCGAGCCAAATCGCTCTACCAGGCATCGCCGCACTCGGCGGCATGATTGTACCCGCAGGTTTTTATATTTTAATTAACCACGGCGATCCAACGGCTATGAGCGGCTGGGCGATACCAACCGCTACCGATATCGCTTTTGCCTTAGGTATTCTGGCCATGCTTGGCAAACGCGTACCACTGTCCTTAAAGATATTTCTGATGGCACTGGCGATTATTGATGACCTCGGTGCCATCGTCATCATTGCATTATTTTATACTGTTGAATTATCCACCTTATCCATTGTTATTGCAGCAATCTCACTTGCTACTCTAATAACGATGAATCGTTTAGGTGTTACAAAAAAAGCAGCTTATCTCATTGTCGGTACCATATTATGGGTTAGCGTTCTTAAGTCTGGTGTTCACGCGACTTTAGCTGGCGTAGCACTTGCCTTCACCATTCCTCTGAATTGCAAATGTCCAAATGAAGGTGAAACTTACTCCATGTCGAAAGAGATGGAACGTGATCTGCATTACTGGGTGGCTTTTTTCATTCTGCCATTATTCGCGTTTGTAAATGCCGGTGTTGATTTACGCAATGTTTCATTAGATCAAATGACGGCTGGTGTACCGTTAGGTATCATGGCAGGATTGTTTCTTGGTAAACAAATCGGTGTATTTAGTTTCACATGGGTAGCGATTAAACTGGGACTCGCAAAAATGCCCGACCATAGTTCCTGGCTACAAATTTATGGCGTTTCTATTTTGACGGGCATAGGATTTACCATGAGCCTGTTCGTAGACTCTCTCGCATTTACCGATGGCGACCTTTATCAACAAGCCGATAAACTTGCGGTATTAGTTGCATCATTTTCTGCAGCTATCGCTGGCTACCTGATATTACGCATAGCAAAATAAGACAACTAGCAAACTATCATTGCTACAATGTGTCCCGTTAAAAACGAGACTATTTAGTACCTACAAACAACAAGGGGCAACATAATGGATACACGGAAACTGTCTTACCTCACTCTGCTTCTGGCATCATCATTTTTTCTTGCTGCCTGTGAGAAATCTGTAGAAACCTTCGTTGCCGCTTCACGACCAGTTAAAACCATTGTGATTAGTGAACAGACCACGGGCGATACCCGGACATTTCCCGCTGAGGTCGATGCCATCCAAAAAGCTGATATCTCATTTCGAGTAAGCGGCAAGATACAGAATATTTTTGTTAAAGAAGGTGCTCAGGTCAAAAGAGGCCAGATACTGGCAGAGCTGGATCCGACCGATTTCAAGATCACCCTCAAAGACCGTAAGGCCAGCTATGATACCGCCAAAGCAAATTACGACCGGGCGAAAGAGCTGGTCGAAAAAGGCGCTATCTCAAGAGTTGACCATGACAACCTTCGGGCAAAATATCATACTGCTAAAGCCAGCCTGGAGGGTGCAGAACAGGATCTGATCTATACAAAACTAAAAGCTAATTTTGACGGTTATATCGCTAAACGTTATGTGGAAAATTTTGAAGAAGTCGTTCTCTCCAAAAAAATATTTTCACTCGAGGATGTTTCTTCATTAAAAATAATAATCGATGTACCTGAAAACCTGATGATAGCGGTCAACAGATCCAAAAACAAAGATAGAGCACTGTACGCCAAATTCGACACCATAAAAAATCAGCAATTTCCACTCAAGTTCAGGGAAGCCACGACCAAGGCCGACCCTAAAACCAAAACATTTAAAATCACCCTGACGATGACCGCATCGGAAAACTATAACATTTTGCCCGGCATGACCGGAACGGTATTTGCTGAGATGTTCGCCGACGAATCACATTCTGATACACCGATTACGTTACCTGTATCCGCTGTAATTTCCAATATTGAAAAACAGGCTACCGTCTGGATCGTCGATGAAAAAACCATGACTGTTAATCCTAAAAATGTCACGGCAGGAATGATGATTGGCGACAGTATACGAGTAGATGGTCTGAGCCCGGGCGACAGGGTTGTCATTGCAGGTGCATCATTTCTCAGAAATGATATGAAGGTCACCTTGCTGGAAACCGGCGAGCAACCAGAATAACAAACGGCCAGATCATTTACCGGGCTTATACACAGGAGCAGCCTTAATGAATATCGCAGAGTATTCTGTTACCAAAAAAGTTACCACCTGGTTATTGATTATTTTATTTCTTGCTGGTGGCGTGACTGCGCTACAGGAAATCAGTCGCCTTGAAGATCCTGAATTCACCATTAAAGAAGCAAAAGTCGTTACCACCTACCCTGGCGCAACACCGTTAGAGGTTGAACGAGAAGTTACCTATCACGTCGAAAATGCTGTTCAACAATTACAACAGCTCAAACGTGTTGAATCAATCTCTCAGGATGGCTATTCGGAAATCACTGTCGTTATAAAAGATAAATATAAAAAACCAGATTTCCCCAACATCTGGGATGAACTACGACGAAAAATAAATGACGTACAAACCGAACTACCGCCCGGTGCTAACACATCAATTGTATTTGATGACTTTGGCGATGTATTCGGCCTTTTTTATGCACTGAGTGGTGATGGTTACACATACCGCGAGTTAAAAGATTACGCTGATATTTTAAAAGAACAGTTACTGCTGGTTCCCGGCGTCAGAAAAATAACCATCGGTGGCGACATCAAAGAAGTGGTTTATCTGGAATTTTCACGCGCCAATATGGCTAAACTTGGTATATCTATCGAGGAGTTCAGCCAGGTACTAAAATCACAAAATTTGGTTTCGAACTCAGGCAATGTTCGCGTAGGTGATGAATACATCCGTATCAATCCAACCGGCCAGTTATTATCTGCACAGGAAATTGGCGAACTACTACTCAGTGGCACTGGCAACTCACTCGTTCGTATCAAAGATATAGCCACAGTGCGCCGCGCTTATGAAGAAACACCTAACTTTTATACTTACCATAACGGTAAACCTGCACTAACGATCGGCATATCGATGCTGTCAGGTGAGAATGTTGTTGCTGTTGGTGAGCGTCTTAATCATCGCTTAGAAGAATTACAAACCGTGACACCTGTCGGTATGAATCTCGATCCAATTTATGACCAGCCAAAAATCGTCGATAAGTCAGTCAGTGGCTTTATCATCAATGTGATTGCCGCCTTAGTTATCGTGATTGTCGTTCTGCTATTTTTTATGGGCTTACGTACCGGACTTATCATCGGCGCCATTCTACTCATCACTGTCTCTGGCACCGTATGGTTTATGAACTATCAGGGAATCGATCTACAACGTATTTCACTCGGCGCTCTTATCATCGCGCTCGGTATGCTGGTTGATAACGCCATTGTTGTTGCAGAAGGCATGCTAATTCGTATCAAGCGTGGTGAAGATGGACTCAAGGCTGCTGGCGAAGTTGTTGGCGCAACCATGTGGCCACTACTTGGTGGAACCATCGTTGGTATACTTGCATTCGCCGCTATTGGATTGTCTGAAGATTCCACGGGCGAGTTTGCCAATTCTCTGTTCTGGGTCATCTTTATCTCATTACTACTGTCATGGTTTACGGCCGTCACCATGGCACCTTTATTATGTGTGCAATTTTTAAAAGCAGACAAACCGGGCGAGGAGCAGACCGATCCATACGGTGGCTTCTTATTCAGAAAATATCGTGGACTGTTAAGCACCGCTATTCATTTCCGCTGGGTTACTTTATCTATCGTCATCGCCATGTTTGCCTCATCGATCTTTGGTTTTGGTTATGTGAAACAAAGCTTTTTTCCAGATTCTAATACACCCATGTTTTTCTTTGACATGTGGAATGTCGAAGGCACTGATATACGTAAAACGCGCAACGACGTTATCCAAATAGAAAACTACCTGCATACACTTGACGGTGTAGAAAGCACAACATCTTTCATCGGTGCTGGGGCAACACGTTTTACTCTGGTGTACAGCCCTGAATCATCTTCTACTGCTTACGGTCAGATAATCGTAACTACAAAATCATTGGCCGACATTCCACGTCTAGAACAGAAGACTCTTGAATACGCTGCGGTACATTTTCCTGACTCAGAACCTAAAACAAAACCGCTTCGCATTGGCCCCGGACGCGATGCAAAAATTGAAGCACGACTCAACGGTCCTGACCCTGTGGTGTTAAGACAACTTTCTGAAAAAGTCCAAAAGATCATGACTGATGATGGAAATGCCATCAATATCAAAGACGACTGGCGCCAACCGGTTAAAGTATTACGCCCAATCTACAATGAGAAAGCCGCCCGTCAATTGGGTATAACAAGAGAAAGCGTTAGCAAAGCCATGCTTACCTCTTTTGATGGCCAACAAGTTGGGTTATTTAAAGATGGCATTCGTCTATTGCCCATCATCATGTTACCTCCCACTATAGAACGGCAGGATGTTGCAGCAATTCGTGATATCTCTGTGTATAGCCCTGTATTGAAAGAAACCGTACCAATCGGTCAGGTTGTCTCTGAATTTAAAGTTGAATGGGCCGATGCAAAGATTAAAAAACGCAATCGTATCTATACCATCACTCCCTCATGTGACCCTGGACACGGACTGGCGACCGCTCTATTCGAACGATTAAAACCACAAATAGACAACCTTGACCTTCCACCAGGATACTTTCTTGAATGGGGTGGCGAATACGAAGACTCCCGCGATGCCAATGCGGCGATCAGCTCTTCATTACCTGCGGGTTTCCTTGCCATGATTATCGTAGTAATTTTACTGTTCGGTAAAGTACGTCAACCGCTAATCATCTGGCTAACCGTTCCACTAGCGATTATCGGTGTTACCGCTGGACTATTATCCATGGATGTCGCATTCGGATTTATGGGTCTACTCGGTGGCTTAAGTCTGGTCGGATTATTGATTAAAAATGCAATCGTATTAATCGATGAAATAGATACACAAATCGATAGCGGCAAAGAAAATCACACAGCTATACTCGATTCATCAGTATCTAGAATGCGTCCGGTAATGATGGCAGCCAGCACCACGATCCTTGGCATGGCACCTTTATTAAGCGATGTTTTCTTTTTGGATATGGCAGTCGTGATTATGTTTGGGTTAGGCTTCGCGTCAGTACTTACACTGATTGTCGTACCGGTACTGTACGCAATTTTCTTTAAAATTAAATCCCCAACTTAAAATAAACCTGTGATGAACTTTCTATATAAAACTATCTCTTCTATCGCCCTGGCTTTATCTATCTTAGCAACAACTTCGTGCGCAACACTCACTGATGATATCGAAATCGCAACACATTCAGATCCAGAAGTTAATTACGGCGCCTATAAAACCTATGCCTGGGCAGGAAGTGCACAGATCGTTTTTGACCCTGTAGGTCAGTGGGAACAACCAACTTTAGATACTGATGAAGAAGTCAGGTTTGTTATTAATCGTGAGCTGCGTGACCGTGGTTTGCATCAGGTAGAAAATCACCCCGATTTATTTGTTACTTTTGCTGCCGGTATTGATACCACTGCGCTTGAATTAAAAGAAGATCCTGGCAATGACACAAAAGTTCTGATCAATGTACCCAAGGCCGCTTTGATGGTAGCGCTCATCGACGCTAATACCGGTTATGCCATATGGCTAGGTTATGCTATGGGTGAGGCAAACGATCAACAGTCAATCGATAACATACGCGCAAGAATTGATTACGCCGTCAGTAAGATATTTAGTTTTTATAAGTGATGCGTAGATAACTTGACCAGCGTATCATTCATATCTGGTAGCCGCTTCGTTCCACCAGACATCACCATCAGCAAGTTCACCCGCCACATCAGATGCTCTGCGTGGCAGACCGCTTCGGCAGTCATAATTCGTTAAGTTCAGACGACCGTCATTCCTCCGGTCATTACCCATTCGTCTATCACGCCAGCGCCGACGACGCTCGATTGCTTCGACATTAGCCACACTGCCTTTTTTTGTCATAGCGGATACCCTTCATTCGAGTAGTTATTTATAACTGATAAGGATGCCTACTATAGAGCGCCTTTATGATATTGAAGTCAAGAAAAAGGCGATTGAAGTTTTTTATACTGAAGGTAACGCTATCAAAGTTATCATAAGTTCTGGCGATTCTCAAAAACCGGGATCGAGGCATTGTTTTGAAAGCATGCTTATTGCATGATGAAAAGCGATAACACTGAGACTGGCTTTTGGGAATCGCCCCACAGGACGGGCTTTTAAGCACACATCTTCTACGTTATGTTCTTTATGAAGGGAATAACCCTTCATCGCAAAACATGCCTTGAATATGAATGCTTAAAAGCCCGCAGAATCTATGATAACTTTGATAGCGTTACCTTAAAACCGCCTTATATAGAATACAAAAACTGTCTGTAATTAATGCTGCACTTCTTCCTTCTCAACCATTTCCAGACGATCATTCAAAATCATATAGTCGCCACCAGTCTGAAAACGAACGACTGAAAAACCATGATTGCTGACGCGTTTTACTTCAACGATCTGGCCAGTACTCGCAATTTTAGCTTGTGAACCTTTTTGCAAATTTTTTGTTTCCATTTTTTAACCCTTTTATATTTATCGTTATCAGATGCATTTATAGCATATTTCTTATAAAATTTTTATAAAAACATCATAACTATATGAATTTAATTTATTTAATGCGTTTTAACGTTAATAACCAGTCGTCGTTTCTCTCCCCTTTTCCCAGACGAATACTGGCTCCGACCTCATTTTCATACCAACTTTGGTGCGATATATTTGGCTCCACCTGATAACCCCACCAAATTCCATCAGCATCCTGCGCAAACCAACACACCCAGGCGGGAATTTCGTTAAAATCAATGTCTGTACACATAATAACCAAGATTAATAAAAATATAAACAATGGGCAGATACCGACCACCCCAACCTGTAGGTTCAAAATATATCACAGCCGGAGGCCATGAACGCCTGACAGAAGAACTCGACTATCTGTGGAAGAAAAAACGCCCTGAAGTCACCCGTATACTGTCAGAAGCCGCAGCAGAAGGCGATCGCTCAGAAAATGCTGAGTATATATACCGTAAAAAAGAGTTACGGGAAATCGATTCCCGCGTGCGTTTTTTACGTAAAAGACTCGATAACATGGTGATTGTCGACCGCATTCCCACTGATACCGATAAGGTATATTTTGGTGCCTGGGTCACGATTGAAGACACCAAGGGTATCGAAAAAACTTATCGTGTAGTGGGACCCGATGAATTTGATCCCAAATTGGGCTATATCAGCATGGATTCACCGATGGGTAAGGCATTACTTGGCAAGTCATTAGATGATGAGATAAAAATTACCGTCGATACAAAAGACAGCACACAGACACTTTCGTACATTATTAATGAAATACGCTACATGAAAGATGAATACTAACTTTTTATATCATAAATAATTTATTAAGCGCACCATCAACCATGGGAAAAGCTTCCGCTCCTGCTCACGCCCCTTACCTACATCCATGTGGGCATATTCGCACCGCCATCCCTGGCTCCTTGCGATATACGACCACCATGGATGGTGGAAGTGCAGATATTGCAGGAGCAAATATCTGTCCGCCCATCCATGGGCATAAAAAAAGCCCTCATGATGAGGGCTTTTTAAACTTATCGCTTAACTCAGCGGATTAATTAGACCGCGGTGCCTGCTGTGGTGCGGGTGCGGGTGGGCGATAACCCGGTGGAGGACCGTATCCTGGTGGTGGACCATAAGAACCAGGGCCAGGACCATAATATCCCGGAGGTGGGCCATAAGGACCACGGCCGCCATAACCAGGACCAGGACCACCGTAGCCATAACCAGGGCCGCCGTAGCCATAACCAGGGCCGCCGTAGTAATCATCATCGTCAAAAGCCTGCTCCATCTCCTCCATCCAGTAACGAGGATCCCACTCATCATAAGGGTTGTAGTTG
>DAOWFN010000142.1 GCA_030637945.1 Gammaproteobacteria bacterium | reverse complement strand
TTATGATCATATAAAAAATGATGAGGCTGAGAAAATGGAACAACTGGAAGTTGAAATTCTTCATCGACTAGGGTTTGATAATCCATATTAATGATAGCCTTAATAAAATATTATAAGTAATCGAATGAAAAACAATAACAAAAAAACAAACTGGTTCACCGCGCTCAAAAACAAGCTTTTCAAAGTAAAAGATGAGCGCTCTGAATTGCTTGAACATCTACGTAATGCGCAACGTAAAGGTATAATCAATCTCGATGCTTTAATGATGATAGAGGGTGTTTTTCAGGTGTCATCTATGCGCGTGCGCGATATTATGGTGCCGCGCTCACATCTCGTCGTTGTTCAGGAAGATCTCGGTGTAGAAGATATGTTGGCCATCGTGGCAAACTCTGGCCACTCGCGTTTTCCTGTTGTCGACGAAAGCCTGGATCAGGTCGTTGGCATCCTGTTAGCTAAAGATTTGACACATTACAGTGATGAGGAAAGTCGTGCTTCATTTGTGCTGAAAGATATCTTGCGCCCCGCGGTATTCGTCCCTGAAAGCAAACGGTTAAATGTATTGCTAAAAGATTTCCGTGAAAGCCGGAATCATATGGCGATGGTCATTGATGAATACAGCGGTGTTGCAGGATTGATTACCATCGAGGATGTATTGGAGCAGATCGTCGGTGAAATCGATGACGAACACGATGCTGCCGATGTCACGAATATCCGTCGCAGCGGGTTTCAGCGCTATAGTGTTAGAGGTTTAACACCGCTTGATGAGTTTAATCAGTACTTTGATTCAACTTTGACTCATGAAAAATTTGACACCATTGCTGGCCTGGTCACCCATGAATTAGGCCATCTGCCAGAGCGTGGTGAAGAAGTTAAAATTGGTGAATTTCATTTTAAAATCATTAGTGCTAACTCACGTCGTATAAATAATATGCAGGTAAGTTTATTATCAGAAAACGACGAAGCAATAAATGAAACTGCCGCTATCGATAGTGAGTAAATTTTTTGGCCGTTCAGGGGTGTCGTATCAATTAACCGGCTTAGCATATTGGCCGTTAGCTAGTCTGGTAGCCGGAGGTTTTACTACGCTTGCTTTCGCGCCATTCGATTTAAACTGGCTGGTTTTTTTTACCCTGGCGTTAGTTTTTTATCTATGGGCTAATCTACCAGCAAAGCAAGCGTCGATCAGTGCCTGGCTCTTTGGTTTAGGGCTGCAATGCTCCGGTGTTAGCTGGATATATTACAGCGTGCATGTTCACGGCAGTGCCCCGGCTTCTTTCGCCATACTCCTCGTCTTTTTACTGTGTTGCTACTTGAGTATATATACTGCTTTAGCCGTATACATAGTAAATCGTTATTTGCCCAATAAGATCGTTTTACGATTAATGCTTTTTTATCCGGCAAGCTGGTTAGTATTTGAGTGGTTACAAGGTTATGTGATGACAGGTTTTGCCTGGATGCAATTGGGCTACACGCAAATTGATGCACCGCTTTCTGGTTTTGCTCCCGTGTTGGGTAATCATGCGGTTGGTGGTGTGGTTGCAGTTAGTGCCGGTTTTCTGGTGGTACTGTTCAAGCAGCGACAGGGTTTGAATTTTAAACGAAATTTTATTGTTGCATTACCAGTTATTTTACTGTGGATATCAGGCGCATTATTAAAACCCGTTAACTGGACGGAGAGTGAAGGAGAGCCAGTTAGAGTCAGTGTGATTCAGGGGAATATCGCACAGAAAGATAAATGGAAGCCGCATGTAAAACAGGCGACATTAGCGATGTATCGTGATCTGTCATTAGCACAGAAAGATGTGGATCTAATCGTTTGGCCAGAAACTGCTATTCCCGACTACAGGTACCGTATGCTCCCATATCTTCAACAGTTAAGTGCTGATATGACAACAAGTGACACAGACCTTCTGCTGGGCATCTTTGTTAAAAACGATGAAAATCGTGTGTTAAATAGCGTTTTAAACGTAAATGGTGGTGTCTATGAAAAGCGCCATCTGGTTCCTCTTGGAGAATATATCCCGTTGCGTTTCCTTATAGAGTTTTTTAACCGGTTTGTAAAAATCCCCATGTCTGATATTGCTTCAGGTGATGAAAACCAACGTTTGCTGACAGCCGCAGGTGTGCCTTTAGGTTTATCTATTTGTTTTGAGGATGCCTTTTCGCGAGATGTGATTAAAGATTTGCCTGAAGCCCGGTTACTGGTCAATGTGAGTAATGATGCCTGGTTTGAAGATTCTCATGAAGCGCATCAACACCATGCTATCGCACGTATGCGGGCTCTGGAAGCAGGCCGTTATATGATACGTTCTACCAATACCGGAATAACCTCATTCATCGGCCCTCACGGTGAAGTTATCAAAAAACTCCCGCAGTTTGAGCGGGGTGTTTTAAAAGGAGAAGTGCAACCACTCAGTGGTGCCACGCCTTTTGTTCGATGGGGCGACTGGTTAATTGTTGGTTTGTGTAGTTTGCTATTGTTGGGTTTTGCGCTCATACGTTTTAAAAATTACCCACAGATGAGCACGGATAAAGACTAAAAATTTTTGAATCTGTGTTTGTCGGCAGATATAAAGTTTTTTAGTCAGTTTTCTGTTGGCGACGAATAAATCGATTGTGGCCACATTTTTCGCAATCTGAAATTTCATCACTGCTGAGAAAAGGTTTTGCTTTGCCGCAACTTTCGCAAATTAAGGTGCCAGGGCCCGTTATTTCGCCACTCTTATAGACAGGAATTTGTTCAGTGGGTAGTGCGGCTTTTTTAAATTGTTCCAGTTCGATACGGGTATGGTCAGCGACTGATAAAAATAAATCAACAACTTTGCGTTCGATTATTTCAATATCCAGC
>DAOWFN010000201.1 GCA_030637945.1 Gammaproteobacteria bacterium | reverse complement strand
GTGTCCGAGCCATAGTGCTCCGGCTCACGGGTACCGAGCAGGTTTAGGTTGGGGCCGTTTATGACGAGAAGATCAGGCATTTTGTGTGTTTATAAGGCGGCTCAGGGCTGCTCTTTAACCATATATTATTATTTGCTAATAATTGTGCATAAAAAATAGCTAAATGTCCACTATTTCGTCGAATTTGTAGCGAATTTCGTGAAATTGAGCAAATTAAAGATTTATGCCGTGTTTTTGCAGTAAATCTTCTGCCTGTATCTTGCTGAGTTCTCCTTTGATCGTGTAGCTAATTTCGCCTTTGCGATCGATGATTACCGTGTATGGAAGCACGCCAATGCCGTTGCCAAAACGTTTTGCCAGTCCCACACCCTCGATCTCGGCCAGCAAAGTGGGGTAGTTGATGCCCATGCGCTCGGCGTATTCAGCAATTGCTTCTTTGTTATCTATCGCGATACCAATAATTTGAAAACCCTGATCGCCATATTCTTGCTGTAATTCAATAAAATCTGGAATTTCCTTCTTGCAGGGTGGGCACCAGGTTGCCCAGAAATTAAGAAGAATTAATTTGCCGTCCCATTCTTTGATATTTCGTAGCTGATCATCCAGGTCCATAGCTGCAAACTCTGGACGCTGATTGCCAATGGCAGGGTTGTTTTCCACCGGAATCTGTATTTGCTTGTGGTCGAGGTATCGTTGCAGAGCAAAACCGCTGCTGCTGGCGATAACGATGGCGACGATAAATAATATGGGGTTTTTCATTGATGTTAAGAGGGGTGTTGGACGAAAAAATTCAGAGTATTTTATATGAAATGTTGAGGTGGGGATT
Source organism: Gammaproteobacteria bacterium (assembly GCA_030637945.1). Classification (GTDB taxonomy): domain Bacteria; phylum Pseudomonadota; class Gammaproteobacteria; order SZUA-229; family SZUA-229. The sequence continues at coordinate 5,611 of DAOWFN010000201.1, read as the reverse complement.
AAATTTTATTTGGTTGTTTAATATTTACTGTGTACTTTTTGTTTGGCATTGCGGTATTCGCACCGCGGGCGAGTTACTTTTTTGCTACAGCCCAAAAAAGTAACCAAAAAAGGCCGCCACGTCAGCTACGCCCCTGTAAAAGACACAGGGGTTCCCATTGAAACGCCGTGGTTATCATGGGCTTGCTGAGGTGGGTTGAAGACCAAAAACAAAAATAGGCTCGTTGCAAGAATGGTTATTTCCATGTAAAACTTCAGGATAATTTTTGGCGGTGCTATATATTGTGATAGGCAGATTCTGTATATCATCAATATTCGACATTCTGTATAACACAGAGTACCGATATTCTGTCTAATACACTGTTAGGCGATATAAAAATAACGGCTCTACGGAGGACTACTGATGACGAAGAAGAAAGTAATTATTGGTATTGCAGCGTTAGCACTTACGGCTTTTGCGTTTCTTACATGGTATAAATTTCACTACTCTATGGACGTTGCCGAGTCTTTCGAGGTCAACACACCTGAACTCAAGCACAAAGTGCTGATCGCAACGCAAGGAAGCGAGTTCAAGGACGCTGTTGTTGCCGGAATAGTTGATCATCTCAAGCAACGACATGCCTACATAAAAGTTATCGACATCGCTGCATTGCCGCAAGTAAATGAGGATAAGTGGAATGCAGTTGTAGTCATACACACGTGGGAGAATTGGAAACCTCAAGTAGATGCAAAGGTGTACCTTGAGCATGTTAAGGACTTAAGCAAAGTCATAGTTCTGACTACATCGGGTGATGGTGATTACAAAATAGAAGGTGTAAATGCCATCACCTCCGCTTCAGTGATGACCGATATCCCTGCACGCACCTTGTATATCAAGAAGCGGCTCGACTCCATACTTGAAAGAGATATTCAAAAATAGGCCAAAAAAATCGATGCATATGAGTTGGCCTAACAAACGCTTGCAGCCGATGCAAAAATCACACGGCTGAAGCTAGCGTTATGTGTATAAATCAACAAGCAGATTTCAATCTTAAATTATCAACAAAGGGTATAAAATCTTTATCCGTAAACAGCAAAGGGATTTTATTTTCAATACAGTAAGTTGCAATAATCACATCCGCTGTTTTTCTGACGGTAATTCCTTTTTTTCTTAACTTTCTAAAATTATCGGCGCTTTTAATTGCCAATTCCTTTCCTAGTAAATCATGCACAGTTAATGATGTTAAAACATTCTTAGCTGCTTTATAGTCTGTATCGCTCCTAAACCCTTGCAGTACCTCTGCAAGTATAAGATCACCAATAACAACCTCTTCAAGTCCAAGTATTTCATTCAATTTATCTGTTTCAGCATTTTTAGTGCCATTAAAAAAATCAATCCAAACACTTGAGTCAACTAAAATCATTATTTAGTTCTCATTTCATCCAGGCTACCTTCCCACTTTAACTTGCCTCTAAGGGCTCTTATAGAAGCTTGTTTATTCAATTTAATCAATGCCTTAAGACCCAATTCAACGGCTTCTTTTTTAGTACTTAAACCTGTTGCTTTTAAAGCATCAGCCATTAAACTATCATCAATTTCAATATTTGTACGCATTGCAGCCTCCGATGTGTATAATAATAAATATGTGTACACATGGTAGCAATAAAACACATAACAAGTCAATCAACGGCGACCTGGACTTCCCCCGCTTTAGTAGACAAAAAAGTCTAACTAAAGCGGGGGAAGTCCACTGGTCAACTGCCATAACGCATACTTTTTTCTAATAATCCGCTGTGCATCCAGTTATTAAGAACGTTAGGCGGTTTGCGTAAACAACGTAGAATTAAAGAAGGAGAACCTATATGAAAATACTCATTGTACTTACCTCACACAGTCAACTCGGCGACACAGGGCAAAAAACCGGATTTTGGCTAGAGGAGTTTGCTACTCCTTACTATATATTCAAAGATGCAAATGCAGATATCACACTTGCATCACCTAATGGAGGACAACCACCTCTAGATCCAAAAAGTGATGAGCCTGATTTCCAAACAGAAGCTACGGAACGTTTCAAGAAAGATGCTGACGCCCAGTCGGCGCTGGCAAATACACAGAAACTATCAGATATTTCACCTGATGATTACGATGCGGTATTTTATGCTGGTGGGCATGGACCATTGTGGGATCTGGCAGAAGACAGTAACTCTATAGCCTTAATTGAAACAATGTATGCATCTGGAAAACCAGTTGCCGCAGTTTGTCACGCTCCAGCGGTTTTCCGCCATGCTGAAGCCCCGGATGGCACCCCCTTAGTAAAAGGAAAGTCTGTGACTGGTTTTAGCAACACAGAAGAAGACGCAGTTCAACTTTCAGAGGTTGTGCCATTTATGCTGGAAGATGAGTTAAAAGCGAAAGGGGCAAACTACTCAAAGGCCGATGACTGGCATCCATATGCCATCACTGATGGCAACTTGATAACAGGTCAAAATCCAGCATCATCCGATCCCGTAGCGAAGGCTGTGCTAGAGATAATCAAAGATTAAATGCCTAACAAAACATTGCAGCGGACAAGCCGGTGAATGCGGCGTTATGTATAAAAAGGATTTAAAAGAAAATGTTTGCACCACCTCTGATCAGATTCTCAAATAAATGTAATCGATGTGGCTTACGCTACCCAATTAAAGGGGACGGAGGGATTGAATTTTGATCAATTTACGAATAATTCTTCTTTAACGCTGTTTTATATTTTTTGATCTTCCTTCCACTCTTAAGCAAGCCATCGAGGCAGTACCGTTATTATGAGTTTTCTGTGAAAACTGTCTGAGCGTTCTTTGCGAGTTTTTTCACAGCATGATAACGGTACTGCATCGATGGGAACCCCTGCGTCTTTATGCAGGGGCGCAGCTGTAGTGGCGGCCTTTTTTGGTTACTTTTTTGGGCTGTAGCAAAAAAGTGACTCGCCCGCGGTGCGAATACCGCAAAGCCAAGCAAAAAGTAAACAGTAAATGTTAAAAATAAAACAGATGAAAATTAATTAAACGCCCGCTCAACATGCTGACTAAATTTCTCAGCCGGCATATACCCAACCACCCGGTAGTTCCTACGCTCTTCACCATTAGTATCAAAAAACATAATAGAAGGCGGGCCGATAATACCGAAGTGTTTATAGAGTTCAGTATCCAGTGCATCGTTAGGCGTAACATCAGCCTGTAACAAAACAACACCTTTTAATGCTTGTTGTACGGCAGGATCAGCAAAGGTCAGCGCCTCCATCTCTTTACAGGAAACACACCAGTCAGCATAAAAATCCAGCATCACTGGTTTTCCTGCTGCTTTCGCTTTGGCAAGTTCAGCGTTTAAACCGTCAATACCTTTTATCTGTTTAAAGTTTAAGTGCTCGGTTTGTGCTGTTGTGCCGGAAAAATTACTCAAGCCTTTAAGTGGTTGGAACACATTTCGATTACCGCTTGCCAGGCCGAGCAGAATGATGATGCCGTAAATCAGAAGTAATACACCCAGGCCTTTCCACAGTTTTTTCCAGCCACTGCTGCCTGCTGTTAAACCATCTATCGCACCCATGTAAATTGCGGAGACAATGATCAATGCTGCCCATAACGTCATGGTTGCACCCGCTGGTGCGACTCTTTCAAGTAACCAGATTGCGAGGCCTAGCAACAGAACACCAAATACGGCTTTGATGGCATCCATCCAGGCGCCGGCTTTGGGTAAGAACTTGCCTGCGGAGGCACCGATGACTAATAGAGGTGCGCCCATGCCCATGCTTAATGAGAATAGCGCCATACCACCGAGAATGGCATCACCGGTTTCTGCGATGTAGATAAGTGCGCCGACCAATGGTGCGGTAACACAGGGGCCAACGATGAGGGCAGATAAAAATCCCATGATGGCAACACCGATGACATTGCCGCTTTGCTGATTGTTGCTAATCTGGCACAGTTTATTTTGTATGCTGGCAGGCATCTGTAATTCATAGAAGCCGAACATGGAAAACGATAAAGCGACAAAGATGGCGGCAAAGCTGCCGATGATCCACGGGTTCTGGAACCACGCCTGAATGTTCTCACCGGACAGGCCAACTAGTATACCGACGATGGTGTAAGTCATCGCCATGGCGAGGACATAGACCAGTGAAAGATAAAATGCTTTGCGGGTCGTGATATCTTCACCCTGGCCGACAATGATGCCCGATAAAATAGGGATCATCGGAAATACGCAGGGGGTGAATGCCAGTAATAAACCCGCACCAAAAAATATGAGCAGCGTTAACCAGGTATTGCCGCTGCGTAAGGCATTGGTGATCTCGTCTTGTTCAGAGACCAGCTGTTCAGAAATAGATTCCGCTTCTGTTGAAGAAGCCGATGAGGGACCAGGGCTCGCTGTTTGCGCTGCAGCCATTGCTGATGAGATCGGTGATATTTTTACCGTAAATTTTTTGGTTTGCGGCGGGTAACAGATTCCGGAAATTTCAGAACAGCCTTGATACTTAACCTTGAAAGTTACTTCTTTGTCACCATTACCAGTATATTGGTAGGGAAGTGCGGCATCGGCAAAATTGTGGAACACATAAAGTGTTTTATGAAATATAGGATCATCTTTGGAATCTCCGGCGGACATTATCAAAGGTTTTGATATTATTGCGACCTCATCCGTTGTTATCTGCATCTTGTCGCGATACAGATAATGTCCTTCAGCGATTATCCAGTTGACGTTGAACTGGCCGGGTTGTGAGTCGTAACTGATCTGAAAGGCATCATCGGGATCGAGAATGTCATCTTCCGCGCCGCCGAGGCTATCCAGAAGATTAAAACTTTCCACAGCGCAAAGAGGTAAACTAATGCTTAATAATAGTAAAGATGAAAAAAAAGGTTTTAGAAAGTTAGCCATGTTCAAAGTTTGTCTCGCAGTGGTTTGGTAATAACTTAGACATAGTTGTTATTCCAGGTTCAAAAATAATAGGACTTGTTTAACAACAACTTAGTCCGATTTAAGGTGTCGTAATACTAGCAAAGAACAGCTTAAAAATATCTTAAATAACAGTGTAAGAGAGAAGAATAATCAGCGTTAACCGTTATGAGTAGAATTATGCCTTTATTATTTATCGCAATTCCATTAGTTGAGTTGTATTTCATTATTGTCGTAGGCGAAATGATCGGTGCTTTCTGGACAGTCATCCTGGTCATAATGACAGCGGTAATCGGCGTTAACCTGCTGCGCATGCAAGGCATGAATACTTTGACCAGGGCGCAGCGAAATATGGCGCAAGGGCAGATTCCCGCGATGGAAATGATGGAAGGTGTTGCTCTGGCCGTTGCCGGCGTGCTGCTTATTACCCCGGGGTTTATCACCGATTCGATTGGATTGCTTTGTCTCATACCCGCCAGTAGGCGAGCGATCATTCATTTTATCATGGCAAAAGCCTCAGTGTACACGAGCTTTAATGCCAGTGCAGGGGGCTTTCAGCAGCATCAGCATCAAAATCAGCAGGACTTTCACAGCAAAAAACCGGGTGAGAAAAAGCCTAAAGTTGGTCGCACCATCGAAGGTGAGTTTAAAAGAGAAGATTAGGTTCTATGTAGGTGCGAATTCATTCGCACGATGTGGCATAAATATG
>DAOWFN010000052.1 GCA_030637945.1 Gammaproteobacteria bacterium | reverse complement strand
GTGATGCTTGGTCGATGTAAACAACCGTTATTTAACATTTTCCCCCTGTATCTTTAATAGTATCGATTAAGTGTTGACCAATGCAGCGCAATCGCCAGCCTTGAACGATATTTAATTTCGCCCGTTTCACCGGTTCCTGTGTTTTTTGTTTATCAGTATAGAGCAGTATCAGTTGTTCGATCTCTTTTCTCGAGCATAATATAGCGCTTGATATCTCTAGTTCATCTGCTTTTGCGTTGACGAGTAACTGTAAGTTTTTCAATAACAGTTTTTGTTCACCATCTAGAATAGTAAATCGATTGTCCGGCCAGGTATCTTTTGGAGATTTTCGTGCAGCTGCTATAGATTCTAATAACTGTTGCCGGTCTTCGTTTGTGATATTGAATCGTTGGGTGATAAATTGATCCAGCGCATCTCTGTCTTCGGGTGGATTAGAGACGAGCTGAATTATTGTGTCGTCAGGCAGCGCTTTTCTGCGGGTTTTGTTTTTTTGTTGCGCAATCTGTTCTCGCCATACCGCTATTGCCTGTGCGATAGCTAGCTTATCTCTACTTAGCTTTGAGGCGCCTTTTACTCGTCTCCAGAGTTTGTCCACAGCAATTTGAAAACAATTTTCATCGGATAATAATTTTCCACTGTCTTCATCAAACCATGCGTTTCTGCCGATGTCGTGTAATTTTTTATCGAGTATGTTGTGTAGTTGATAGAGGTAAAAGACATCATCGCCGGCATACTGAATCTGCTTTTCAGTCAGCGGACGCTGTAACCAGTTAGTGCGAGTTTGTGATTTATCAAGTTGCACATTCAACTCGTTTTCAACGAGTGAGGCATAGCCTATCTGATGATGGTCGGTTAATAGAGCATTGGCGATCTGAGTGTCATAGATCGAGGTAGGCATCTCATTCAAATAATAAAATAATACTTCCATATCCTGGGAACAGGAATGAAAAATTTTTGTTATGTTTTTATCACATAATATTTTTCGTAATGCCGGTTTTGCATCGAAGGCTAACGGATCGATACAGGCAATGATCGAATCAGTCGCTATCTGGATCAATGCAAGTTTTGGGTAGTAAGTTGTTTCTCTGAAGAACTCAGTATCGACCGCGATCAATGTTGTATCGTTTAGCCGTTTAAGTAATCCATCCATTTCGCTGGATGATACGATTAATTCTGGTTTCATATATCAGTGCATTGCTCTACTATGTAAAATCCATGTTACGAATATGATTTTTAACAGATGACCAGCAGTGTGGAGGTTTAGGCTTTGGGTTCTAATAATTCTATTTCATAGCCATCAGGGTCTGCAACGAAGGCAAGTAATGTAGAACCTGCATTCATCGGTCCGGGTTCGCGAATAATTTTTCCACCTGCAGCGCGTATTTTTTCTGCTGCTTTATAAACATCGTCAACTTCGATAGCCAGATGCCCAAAACCTGTGCCCAGGTCATAATTGCTGGTCTTCCAGTTGTAGGTAAGCTCTAGTGCGGTGTGGTTTTTTTCATCGCCGTAGCCAAGAAAAGCGAGTGTGAATTTACCTTCGGGATACTCTTTTTGGCGTAACAGAGTCATGCCCAGTATCTCTGTATAAAATGTTAATGAACGTTGCAGGTTGCCGACGCGTAGCATCGTGTGGAGTAGTCGCATGATGTTTGTAATATTTAATCAGTTGTTAGTGGCTGTCGATGCATATCTTAACGTATAATCGTAGGCAATAATGCCTTTCATTTGGGATGACTGTTATGGATTTTTCGTTTAATGCCAGTACTTTTAGAGATCTGTTTCATGCTGCCGTCGCTGAGTATCTAGAAGATGAAACACCTGTAGAGGATGATATGAATTCAGCGCATAATTTGCTTTCTGCGATGGATCAGGCGATCGATGTGATGGTAAGAGCTGATGCGGATAGTGCCGTTCGCAATGAGATGACGGCTGAAAGTATGGGCATGCTGGAGGAAAAGGATATCAGTCAGATAGGCCAGTATGCACTGGACTTACTCGAAGGCATGGTCGCATTTGTACAGAATAAAACCGGGGAGCAAAACAGGGATCTGTTACGCCTGAGCCTGCCATTATCATTATGGGTGGCTCGCCATGGTGGTAAATTATCACAGATCGATATGGTCGTTAATTCATTGGCTGGTTATGCGAATGAAATCGCGGAATCTCATCCGCTTGCAGAATTAACCGGCGTTATTAAAGAAGTAGTTGATGCTTGTGACGATGAGATCCGCAGAGATTTTGAGCAGACCAATATGATGCGTCCGTGGCGCATATTAAATTTGAACTATGGCATTGTTGCTACGCGTAGTCATCAGCCGGAGCTTATCGAACAGGCTTACGATGCATTGGCGAAAAATTTGCCACAGGATGCACGTGAATTTTTTAAAGAGGGCTTACAGCAAATGGATATCGTTGGCTATCCGGATGAAGTTCGTGAAGTGGTTGAGCGCTATAACAAGATGTGGGGCTCGGAGAGCGTGTTGCATTAGAGCTAGTTAACCACAGAGACACAGAGGACGTAGAGAAAAAATATTTAGGTTTTTTCGCTTCGTGAAAAAACTCAACGACTATTGATTGAAAGTCCATAGGTTATTTCAGAAAGATTAAAAATCGTCCCCTTCGTTAACACTGCTATTTTAGAACTAGCTATATAATATATAGCTGTCATCCTGAACGATAGTGAAGGATCTTAACGCTAGCCTTCAAGATCCTTCACTATCGTTCAGGATGACAATATCTCTCTAAAGTCTTACACTGAAAGTGCATAGCTTTTACTAGCATCTTAGGATAATAAGTCTTCTGTGGTTAGGTGCTTTTTATGACTTTATGTTTCGTCCTAATAAAATCTTTATGAGGGACATGCAGTAGATCGGCTAACCTCCGCAGGAGATGTTCTTCGTATTTGTCCAGGTGGTTATCAGCATAAGCAAGATGCCATAAGTCCTGAACGAGTTCGATCTTTTGTTGTTGTGAATAGTGCGCGTTGAGTAGTGATGTGAAAGCATAGTAATCCGTTGCTTCATGTTTTTCATTATGCGCGAGACGGATTAAATCTTTAACTTCCGTTTTGCTTAATTCAAAACGTTGTTTGATCAGTCGTCGGATCTGCTTTTCTTCATCTTCAGTAACATCGTCATCAACGTGTATCATCTCAACCATTAACGCGGCAGAGGCTAGCTGAAGTTGGTGCTCAAGCGGTATTTTATTTTCTGTTTTTTCGCTCAGGTACTGATTAAAAAACGCTTGTAATTTTGTAAGCATATAGGGAAGTCTATTAAGGTTGTCTTGATCTGGTTATTCTGGACTGTCAGGGTCTCTATCCAATGAGCTTAGCGCTGTTTCGATCTGTTGCTCGCTGAAGCCCTGCAAACGGTATTTACCTATTAAAAATATCGGTACAGC
>DAOWFN010000135.1 GCA_030637945.1 Gammaproteobacteria bacterium | reverse complement strand
AATTGGCTTATTAACATGCTGACGATACACGCCAACTGGACTTTCAGTTGCCAAAACAGGTGACGTCAAAAACATTGACCACGTCAATAAAAACCACTGCACCAGTATTTTCATAACTTTACCCATTAAACATTTATTAAAACACACATTATGCCATTCAAAATTTATCATATCTGACTAATGCCATCAAAATAACAGCCTGTTACAATACGACCAATATTTTTCTGTGGAGCAGCTTGTGGCTAAAACTGGTGAATTTTCAGCAACGCGTATGCGGCGTATGCGTCGCAGTGATTTTTCTCGCCGATTAATGCAAGAAAACAATCTGACAGTCAATGATCTTATCTACCCCATGTTTGTTATCGAGGGAAATAATCAACGTGAAGCCGTTGTCTCCATGCCAGGGGTAGAACGCGTCAGCATTGACCAGCTGCTCATCGAAGCAAAGCAATGCGTCGAACTGGGCATACCGGCTATCGCTCTTTTTCCGGTGGTTTCACAGAACAAAAAGTCTGACGACGCTGCAGAAGCCTACAACCCTGACGGTCTTGCACAGACAGCTGTTCGAGAATTAAAAAAAGCTTTACCAGAGCTCGGCGTTATCACCGATGTTGCACTGGACCCCTTCACCAGCCACGGACAGGACGGCTTAATCGATGACAGCGGTTATGTATTAAACGATGAAACCGTCGAGGTGCTCGTTAAACAGGCGCTATCTCATGCTGAAGCAGGTGCCGATATCGTCGCACCGTCCGACATGATGGACGGTCGCATCGGTGCTATCCGCCAGGCACTGGAAGCAAACGGTTACATCCACACACGAATACTTTCTTACTCGGCAAAATACGCGTCCAGTTTCTATGGTCCATTTCGTGATGCCGTTGGCTCGGCTAAAAATCTGGCCGGTGGCAATAAAAACAGTTACCAGATGGACCCGGCTAATTCCGACGAGGCACTGCATGAGGTTGAGCTCGACATCGAAGAAGGCGCAGACATGTTCATGGTAAAACCCGGTATGCCTTACCTCGATATCGTAAGACGAGTGAAAGATACTTTCGCCATACCTACTTACGTTTACCAGGTAAGTGGTGAATACGCCATGCTGAAAGCCGCGGCACAAAATGGCTGGCTCGATGAGAGAGCAACCGTAATGGAAAGTTTATTAGGCTTTAAACGCGCGGGGGCCGACGGCATTTTGACCTATTACGCAAAGACCGTAGCGTCATGGTTAAAGGATGAAACAAACGATTAATGTCTGAAAATATCGATCGTTACGCTGTTTTTGGCAACCCCGTCTCGCACAGTAAATCTCCACAGATACATAAACTGTTTGCCGAGCAAACCAAACAGGCCCTCAGCTATACTGCAGAACTTGCCGAACCGGGGCAGTTTAAACAGGCGGTTAAAACATTCATAGAAAACGATGGCAAGGGTTTAAATGTCACCGTGCCATTTAAAGAAGATGCCTGGCAGGTCGCAGACAACCATAGCGAACGTGCAAAGCGCGCTGGCGCTGTTAATACGCTAATCGTTCGAGAAAATGGTGAACTGTACGGTGACACTACAGACGGTATCGGGCTGGTTCGTGACCTCATGAAAAACCACGACATTCAGTTAAACGACAAAGATATTTTGATCGTCGGCGCGGGCGGTGCAGTGCGCGGGGTGCTGGAAGCTATACTCGAACAAAGGCCAGCATCACTATTAATTGCTAACCGTACTAAACAAAAAGCAGTGCAACTGGCCGATGATTTTTCAGACCTGGGCAACATAAAAGGCTGCGGACTTGATGAAATTAACGCATCATTTTCCAATCCTGATGATTTTGACATCGTAATCAACGGCACCTCCGCCAGCCTCAAAGGCGACCTGCCGCCGTTACCCGATGCAATATTCAGAGAAGGCAGTTGTAGTTACGACATGATGTACGCAGCACAACCGACACCGTTCATGCGATGGTCGACAGACAATGGTGCCAAAAATATTTTTGATGGATTAGGTATGCTGGTCGAACAGGCAGCAGAATCTTTTTATCTGTGGCGCAAGGAAATCCCTGAAACAGCACCCGTAATCAAATATATACGAAAGTTATTGAACCAGTAACTATTGCCCTTAACTACTGCCCTTTACTATTTCCCTTTAATAAATTCATCAAATTTACTGCTGTGTACAGGTCTGCTGATCAAATAACCCTGAATTATGTCACAGCCTAATTTTTTCAATAGATCGAGCGCTGATTGTTCTTCCACACCTTCAGCAACCACACGTAAGCCAAGATTGTGGGCTAACTCGATGGTTGAGTGCACGATTACTTCATCATCTTTATTGCTTACCATATCTTTGATGAATGACTGATCTATTTTCAACTCACTGACCGGTAAGCGCCTCAATCGACTCAATGATGAGTAACCTGTGCCATAGTCATCAATAGACAACTCTACTCCCAACCCACAGATATATTCGAGTATCTCGGTCAGCCGCTCAAATTCTGATAGAAATAAATTTTCAGTAATTTCAAAAGTTAACAACTCACCATCTTTTTTATTTCTAATAACCTTGTCGATATTATTTTTAAAATCAGGGTGCATCAGCGTCTGTGGTGACAGATTAACAGCGATACGCATCTCACTACAAACACTCCGCCACTCTCTGGCCTGCGCCATTGCTGTTTCGATCGCCCAAAAAGTATACTCATCAATCAGACCATTCTGTTCGAGCACACCGATAAATATATCTGGTGGCACATTACCGTGTTTTTCGCTGTACCAGCGCCCCAATGCCTCGGCGGCTACCACCCGACCACTCTCAGCACTAATCTTTGGTTGATAATATAATTCAAACCGCTTTTCATCCAATGCTTTATGCACAGCTGTAACCAATGCCAGGCGGCCTTGCGCCATATAATCATTATCTGGATTGTACATAGAGACATTAAGCTTGTTGTTTTTTGCCTCATGCATTGCAAAATCAGCATGGCTCAACAAATTACTAATGGTATCCCCATGCTCGGGGTAAATAGAAATACCGATAGTGGCATTGACGACCACATTATTCTTATGGATGTTAAATTCGTTTTTCAAACTATCTAAAACAAGCTCTGCCCGCCTGATCGCTTCTTCCTGACCACAAGCTGGCAATACGATAATGTACTCATCACCACCTAACCGTGCCAATGTTTCATGATTTTTAATTTCACCCTCGAACCTGCGCGCGATCTTACTCAGCAGATCATCACCACCGTCATGTCCTAATGCTTCATTGACGTTCTTGAAATTATCGACATCGACCAGCAAAATACTAATCTGGCTACTAGTGTTTTCAGCAAATGATAGATCTCTGGAAAGACGGTCATAGAATAGCGAACGATTAGGTAAAGCAGTTATCGAATCGTATAGAGACAGGTATTCCAGCTCTTTACTGCTATCGACCAGCTGTCTATTTAATTTTTCCAGCTTTATACGGTAATCCTCATTTAACTCACGTGACTCTTCCATTTTCTTTACTGACATCGCATTCTCGATCGCAATGGACACGATGCCGGCAAACAGCTGCAGTAGATTTAAATCATTTTTATCAAAACTACTGCCATCGGTTTTATTTAAGCCAACGATACCACCCAGGAATTGTCGCTTGCCTTGTAGCGGCACAAGAATCGTATTACCAACATCTTTCTGCCAGCGGTTTTTTTCATCATCGCTGAGCTTATCTAGCATCCCTTTCCACCAGGGTTTCTTGTGCTTCCATACCCATCCGCACAGACCATATTCTAGCGGCAATGATTCACCTACGATCTCATCAGCATTTTTTCCTGAGCCACCTCGGTACGTATAGGTTTCATTATTATCATCAAGCAGCGGGATTAATAATGTCTCTGCATTTATTAACAAACGAGCGCGCTCTGAAACAATCTGAAAAACTTTATCCAGATTGAGTTCACTTCCAATCTCGGTAAAAGTTTGCTGAATCAACTCGATCTCAGTCTCCTTTTCCTGGAGGCTGAGATTGAGTTCAACAATATTTGAAGCGATCTTATTT
>DAOWFN010000140.1 GCA_030637945.1 Gammaproteobacteria bacterium | reverse complement strand
TGATGGGTGAGGATCTGGAAAATCTTGATGACCTTGAATTTGCTGACCCTGAAGCAGAACAAAAAGACGATGACTCAGGCTCAGAAATTGATGACACGCCTGTAGTACGTTTCATTAATAAAATATTACTCGATGCCATAAAAAAAGGCGCATCGGATATACATTTCGAGCCCTATGAAAAAAGTTATCGCGTGCGTCTTCGTATCGATGGCGTATTACGTGAAGTCGCGAAACCACCGATCGCGATGAGCACCAAGATGTGCGCCCGTATAAAAGTGATGTCGCGTATGGACACTGCAGAAAAAAGGGTACCTCAGGACGGCCGCATCAAGTTAAAGATCTCAAAAAATAAAGCCATCGATTTTCGTGTTAACACCTGCCCGACTCTATTCGGTGAAAAAATTGTATTACGTATCCTCGACCCATCGAGTGCAAGTCTGGGTATCGATGCTCTGGGCTATGAACCCGATCAAAAAGAACTGTATCTGAATGCCCTGGCAAATCCGTATGGCATGATCCTGGTTACTGGTCCTACCGGTAGTGGTAAAACCGTTTCACTATATACCGGTCTCAATATTCTAAATACTGTTGATACCAACATATCAACAGCAGAAGACCCCGTCGAGATTAATCTCGAAGGCATTAATCAGGTCAACGTGAATGAAAAAGTTGGCTTAACGTTTGAAACAGCTTTACGTGCTTTCTTACGACAGGACCCGGATATCATCATGGTTGGTGAGATACGTGATCTAAACACGGCTGAGATCGCGATCAAAGCAGCGCAAACGGGCCACATGGTTATGTCGACATTGCATACAAATGATGCGCCACTCACGCTGGCCCGTCTGGTTAACATGGGTGTGCCGCCTTTTAATATCGCATCTGCAGTCTCTCTGATTATCGCACAACGATTAGCACGCCGACTATGTACACATTGTAAAGAGATCGTTGAGATTCCGCGTGCGGCATTATTAGAAGAAGGTTTTACTGATGACCAAATTGACACAAAACCGGATATATATAAAGCCGTGGGCTGTAAACATTGTAGCGATGGCTTTAAGGGGCGTGTTGGTATCTACCAGGTAATGCCGATATCTGACGAGATAGGTCGAATTATTATGGAGAATGGTTCCGCCATCGATGTTGCAGATCAAGCTGAAAAAGACGGCGTTGATACCTTAAGAAAATCTGCAATCAAAAAAGTTATTGCTGGATTAACCAGCCTCGAAGAAATTAATCGCGTTACTAAAGATTAAAAGTACACATTTATCAGGGTAAATATAATGGCAAAGGCAAAATCAAGATCAAATACAACATTCACCTGGGAAGGCACAAATAAAAAAGGCCAAAGTATTAAAGGTGAAATGATGGCCTTTAGCGCTGATCTTGTTAAAGCCGAATTACGCAAACAGGGAATAACGCCAAAAAATAATAGAGTTAAGAAAAAAAGCCAGGGTCTGTTTGCGTCAAAAGGAAAGCCCATTACCACAAAAGATATTGCTGTTTTTAGCCGTCAGCTTGCCACGATGATGAAAGCAGGTGTACCGATGGTACAATCTTTTGATATCGTCGGCCAGGGTCATTCCAACCCTAATATGACCAGGTTAATCATGCAGGTTAAAATGGACATTGAAGCCGGTGGAACACTTGCTAGCGCGCTCGCTCAACACCCTGCTCAATTTGATGATCTATTTGTCAACCTGGTTGATGCTGGTGAACAGTCAGGTGCTCTAGAAACACTTTTAGAGAAAATAGCAACTTATAAAGAGAAAACAGAAGCATTAAAAAACAAGATTAAAAAAGCGATGACTTATCCGATTATCGTACTCGTCGTTGCGGTAGTCGTCTCAGCCATTCTTCTCATATTTGTTGTACCGACCTTTGCTGAATTATTTGAAGGTTTCGGCGCTGAATTACCTGCATTCACTTTATTTGTTGTTGGAATGTCAGACACATTAGTTGAAAACGTCTGGCTATTTATTGCCCTTATAGCAGGAACCATATATGCGTTCAAACAGGCAAAAATAAGATCAAAAGCCTTCAGAGACTTTTTGGACAGACTGGCATTAAGGTTACCTGCCGTCGGTGCTTTAACAACAAACTCCTGTGTCGCACGGTTCTCAAGGACACTTGCCACCATGTTTTCTGCTGGCGTTCCTTTAGTGGAAGCCATGGTTTCTGTCGCAGGAGCAACAGGCAACAGTGTTTACTACAAGGCAATCATGCAGGTAAGAGATGATGTCGCTGCCGGTACCACCTTGCAAGTTAGTCTTTCACAGAATAAAGATCTCTTTCCTAACATGCTAATTCAGATGGTCGGCATCGGCGAAGAGTCTGGCGCTCTTGATGACATGCTGGACAAAGTTGCTGATTACTATGAAGAGGCCGTTGATGACGCAGTAGACAACCTGACAGCCATGATGGAACCTATGATCATGTCATTCCTTGCTGTCGTCATTGGTGGCCTGGTAATCGCGATGTACTTACCTATCTTCAAAATGGGTGAAGTGGTTTAAATATTAAATATAGAAAAGGTTCTATAGCAAGAACTGTAGCTTTACAGACATAGTTAGATCGCGCCGGGAACGGCAAAAGCCTTATCCCGACCTACTATTAATAAAAAAGAATAAATACCCTTCCACATGCTGCAGGGTTATTATTTATCAAAATAAAAAACTGGCCGCCAATTGAATGTTTGAAAATATTACCTCTTTGTTTGAAAATTTATCTATTATTTTCCAGTCATCTCCGTGGTTATTTTATACATCCACTTTATTTTTTGGCTTATGTGTCGGCAGTTTTTTAAATGTTGTCGCTTACCGTTTACCTCTCATGCTCGAACGTGACTGGAAGCTTGAATGTCATGAGTTTTTAGAACTGAAACCGCCCGAGATCGACGACAGCTTATTATCAATAAATCTGTCAACGCCTGCATCTGCATGCCCGAACTGTGGACACAAGTTACGCGTTTGGGAAAATATCCCTGTACTTAGCTATCTGTTTTTAAGAGCAAAATGCTCTTCCTGTGCAACCGCTATATCAATCCAGTACCCTGTTGTTGAACTATTAACAGGCCTTGCTTCTGTTGTCGTTGCGTATACCTTGGGTGTAACACTACAGACTCTCGCTGCATTATTTTTCACCTGGGTGCTGATCGCATTAACTTTAATCGACATCAAGAAACAGTTATTACCAGACAACATAACGCTACCCTTATTGTGGCTTGGTATATTTTTAAGTTTCTATGAAGTATTTACTGATTTGAAATCCAGTGTAATCGGTGCGATAGCAGGCTACTTAATTCTCTGGTCGGTATACCAGCTATTTAAATTGATAACAAAAAAAGAGGGTATGGGTTTTGGTGATTTTAAATTACTCGCCGCCCTCGGTGCCTGGGTAGGCTTCAGCTATCTGCCACAAATTATTTTTATGTCTTCTATCGTTGGTTCTATCATGGGCATCAGCATGTTAGTTATCGGTAAGACAAAAAAACAGCAACCGATTCCTTTTGGTCCCTATCTAGCCATTGCAGGCTGGATTGCATTATTATGGGGAGATACCATCAACGCGACCTACCTATCATTTTTGTCATAACAGTGAAGACATGTTAATAATTGGGTTAACAGGTGGCATTGGAAGCGGCAAAACAACCGTCTCGAACCTGTTTGCAGATCTTGGCATTCAAATAATTGACACCGACCTTATCGCTCGTGAGCTCGTTGACAGCAACACTTCTACACTAAAAGAGATAATCAGCACTTTCGGGGAAGCTGTACTTAATCTCGATGGTTCTCTAGACAGAAAAAAACTTGCAGAGATCGTCTTCAATGATGAAAAAGAAAAACAACAGCTAGAAAATATCCTACACCCTAAAATACGAAATGAAGTCAGCAGGATAATACGAGACTGCGATTCGGATAAAACGCGACCTCATTACATCATCGTAGTCATACCCCTGTTATTCGAAACCGGCTTCCGTGACCTTATAGACAGAGTCCTGGTTGTTATCTCAGATGAAAAAACCAGAATTAATCGTGTTTTGGCACGTGACAAGAGAAGTGTTGATGAAATCCGATCCATCATTAAGAATCAAGCTACAGATAAAAAACGAATCGATGAAACAGATGATATTATAAAAAATAATAACGATTTCAATACACTAGAATCACAAGTCCTGCAACTACATAATAAATATACAGCTTTATCAAAAACAGAACACTAAAAATCCTGCCACCCAACCACGAAAAAAGTGTAAAATTTGCCGAGTCATATGACATATCTATCTAAATAGCATAAATAATCAAAGAATTCCAAAAGTGACAGAATATTACGTTTACGAGCAGCCATTAAATGAAAAAGTGCGTTCTTTTTTACGGCTGGAAAAATTGTTTCAGGAATACGCTTTTCATCTGAGCCATGGCTCAGACTGGAATAATCGAGTTGCTATTGACTCAATATTGCAAATACTGGCATACACCACACGCAGCGATGTCAAATTAGAAGTACTTAAAGAACTCGAGCGCCAACACTCTCGACTTGAACGCCTGGCAAAACGCCCACAAATTGATCAAGCACAACTATCCTCAGTGTTAAAAAACATACAAACACGCATTGGAGAACTACAGGCTATTGGCGGCCAGATTGGTCATGAAACAAAAAATGTTGAACTGCTTAACGCAATCGCTCAGAAAAATTCTGTGCCCGGCAGCATATGTGATTTTGATTTACCTACACTGAAACATTGGCTCACACTGCCAAAAGAAACCAGACAAAAACATATCGAAAAATGGTTTCAACCATTTATTCATTTAGACCAGGCAGTACAATTAATTTTAGATGTATTAAGAAACAGTACAGAAAATACAAATGAAACAGCACAACATGGTTTTTTTCAACAATCACTTGATACGAACCAGGCAATACAATTATTAAGAACCTCTATCCCTGTTGATGGTTCATATTATCCTGAAATCAGTGCGGGTAAACACCGTTTTTCTATACGCTTTATGTCCAATGATGACCCATCATTACGGCCAGAACAATGCAAAGAAGATATTAACTTTAAGTTAAAGATGTGCGCTATTTAAGCATCGAAACTATTTCCAAAAAGCACTGATCGCCGCGACGCCCTGCCCACCATGTGACCAGGCAGTCTCTATATCCCCAGCAGATACACCCCCTAAGGCATAAACAGGCACAGTAAGTCTTTCTACCATGCTGGAAAATTGCTGCCAGCCTAATGCTTCCATTTCAGGGTGACTCGCTGTTTTCTGTACTGGCGACAATACAACAAAATCAGCTTCCAGCTGCATAGCTTGTTGCAACTCTTTACTGTTATGGCATGAGGCTGAAAGTAACTTACCTTTCAGCGCATGCTGAAACTCACCTGTGGACAACAGCTTGAGTGTACGGCTATCTGCATGAAATCCGTCAAAGCTCACCTGAGACAGATCAATGGCATCAATAAAATCAGATGATAGATTCAACATTAATTTTGCACCCGACTGACGACATAACATTGCCGTTTGCTCGAGCAGTAATTGCATCTGATTTTTATCTTTTAAATCGCCATTTTTTAATCTCAACTGAACAAGTTTAATCTTTTGGTCAAGTGCATTTTTTAACTTACTAACAAAATCATCATTATCAATAAATTTTCCAGTGATCAAATACCTGTCAGGCAATTGCAGTGCTTTGATGACAGGCAGATTCGCTACCGGAAAGCCATAGTCGGACAACGAAGAAATATTTACCCACTCTACCTGCTGACCTTCGACGCCGGTCGCCTGCCCTTGATAAGACAATACTTTACGTACGTGCAGACACACCCTCTTGTCATGATAATCATGCGTGATGGTAATTAAACAACGTGACTGTTGAATATCTAGATCAAGCTCTTCTTTAATCTCACGGATCAAAGCTTGTTCTGTTGTTTCACCATGCTCGATTTTACCGCCGGGAAATTCCCACAAACCACCCTGATGAGAATCTTTATGGCGCAGACTAATACAGACTTCATTGTTTGCATTAACAATGACTGCAACGGCAACATGGACGATGTCAGGCATGAGGGATTAAAATATCTCTAAGAACGATACTCAGAATTGATGCGTACATATTCATGCGACAGATCCGATGTCCATATCAAGGCTGAACAATCACCTCTTCCTAATTCGATTGTGATTTTAATCTCGCTCTGATCCATCACTTTCTGGCCTCTTTCTTCAGTGTAGTCTGCATCTACTCCACCACCCTGGACGATGCAAACATCATCGAGAAAGATATTTACGCCTGAGACATCCAACTGCTCTATACCTGCTCTGCCTACCGCAGCAAGAATTCTTCCCCAGTTCGGATCACTGGCGTACAGCGCCGTTTTTACCAGTGGTGAATGAGCAACAGTATACGCAACATTTTTTGCTTCTGATTTTGAGCCGGCTTGCACTACTTCTACGGTAACAAATTTTGTAGCACCTTCAGCATCACGAATAATAGCTTGCGCAAGTTGCTGACAGACCTCATTCAATGTTTTTGAGAATGTTTCCACGTCGGCAGAACTTGCATCGAGTTGCTTGTTTTTCGCTACTGCTGTTGCTACTAATACACATGCATCATTCGTTGATGTGTCACCATCAACGGTAATCGCATTAAAACTGTCTTCGACGATGTCAGATAAACATTGTTGTAAAAAATCAGCTTCGATGTTGGCATCGGTCGCTATGAAAGCTAGCATCGTCGCCATATTAGGACAGATCATTCCTGAACCTTTGGCGATGCCACTTATAGTAACTTTCTGACCATCCAGTGATATCGTTTTCGAAACCGCTTTGGCAACTGTATCCGTTGTCATTATTCCGGTAGCGGCTGACAACCAGTTATCTTCAGACAGTTTTGTTGTGATCAGGGTTATACCTGACTGTAGCTTTGACATAGGTAGTTGTTCACCTATGACGCCTGTCGAAAATGGCAGAACCTGTTCAGCCGATAGCTGCAATGCATCAGCCAGCCACTGACAGCTTTTCTCGGCATTTTGCATGCCTTTTTCGCCGGTTCCCGCGTTAGCGTTGCCCGAGTTAATAAGTAACGCACGAGGATGCTGAGGTGATGCCAGATGCTTTTTAGCCAGCGTTACCGGCGCGGCACAAAATGCGTTTTGGGTGAAGGTGGCTGCGCATGTCGCTAGCTCATCAAACAAAAAAACGACCAGATCATCCTGGCCACTTTTTTTAATCCCTGCAGCAAGCGATGCAAGTTTTATTCCTGCAACGGGTAAAATTTCATCAGGTTCAGATAGTCCAACAGCCATAGATATGAATGGTACGTCTTAGGTTAACTTACCGTGACACTGTTTGTATTTCTTACCAGAGCCACAATAACAGGGCTCGTTACGCCCTATTTTTTTCTGCTCGCGTTGATAGGGCTGCGCGGGTGCCTGATCACCTTCCTGTGACTCACCTTCTGCCTGGGCATCTGTCATACCCGCTGCATCGGCATGCTGATAACTCACATTTTGCACTTGTGGGTTCTCATTGGCATCAAGTTCTTCAACTTGCTCTTGTGACTGAATTTTAACTTTCGAAATAATCGTCACGATCTCATATTTCATACGCTCGAGCAGTTCTGTAAACATTTCAAACGCTTCACGCTTGTACTCCTGTTTAGGATTTTTCTGTGCGTATCCGCGCAAGCCAATACTTTGCCTCAGGTAATCCATTGCCGCCAGGTGCTCTTTCCATAATCTATCCAGAACATTTAATACCACATGTTTTTCATAGTTACGAAGACCTTCAGCACCAACCGTTCGCTCTTTAGCCTCATACTCTTCCAGAATGGCTGAGAGAATTTTTTTACGAAACCCTGTCTCATCCAGCATATTATCCTGTTCCAACCATTCGTTAACTGGCATGTTTTGGCCAAACTCATCAGCCAAAGCATTTTCCAGGCCGTCTATGTCCCATTGTTCGTCCAGGCTGCCAGCAGGAATATATGTTGTAATAATGTTATTGACTACTTCTTCACGAATGTCTTTGATGGTTGTTGATAAGTCTGATTCTGCCATCATTTCATTACGTTGCCCGTAGATCACTTTACGCTGATCATTGGCTACATCATCATATTCGAGTAACTGTTTGCGGATATCGTAGTTACTGCCTTCAACTTTACGCTGTGCATTTTCGATCGCCCGGTTGACCCAGGGGTGCTCGATCGCCTCACCCTCTTCCATACCAAGTTTTTTCATCAGTGCGCCGACTTTGTCTGAAGCAAAGATGCGCATCAGATCATCTTGCAGCGACAGATAAAAACGACTAGAACCTGCATCACCCTGGCGACCTGAACGACCGCGCAACTGATTATCTATTCGACGAGACTCATGACGCTCACTACCGATCACGTGCAACCCACCAGCGTCTAACACCTGTTGATGACGTTTTTTCCAATCCTGATTTATTCCGTCAAGCTTCTCTTCAGATGCATCTTTATTCTGCGCCAGCTCTGCTTCAAGGTTACCACCAAGCACGATATCGGTAC
>DAOWFN010000109.1 GCA_030637945.1 Gammaproteobacteria bacterium | reverse complement strand
GCTAACAGGGTGCCTGCGGTTTCGCCCTGAGCGATCTTTTGCAGAATGTTTTCTACCGAACCTGAAGCGATAATCGTTGTTGCGCCAGAGCGTGCCGCTCTTTGTGCGGCAGTGATTTTTGTACGCATGCCGCCTTGCCCCAGAGCGCCGCCGTCGCCTGCCATAGCTATCAGATCGTTATTGCTGGCAGTGGATTCACTGATTAATCTGGCATCATCATTATAGCGAGGGTCTTTATCAAACAGTCCCTGTTGGTCTGTGAGTATGATGAATGTGTCTGCTTCGACCAGGTTGCTGACTAGCGCACCCAGTGTGTCGTTGTCACCAAAGCGAATTTCATCAGTCGCTACGGTATCGTTTTCGTTAATGATCGGGATAGCACCTAATGCCAGCAGGGTTTTTAATGTGCTGCGCGCATTCAGATAGCGTTGGCGGTCACTGAGGTCTTCATGTGTGAGTAATACCTGCGCGGTGTGGATGTCATGTTGTTTGAAGCAGGTCTCAAATTGTTGGATTAAGCCCATCTGGCCCAGAGCGGCTGCAGCTTGTAGTTCGTGTAGTGCGTGAGGGCGCTGTTTCCAGCCGATGCGTGCCATGCCTTCGGCAACCGCGCCTGAAGAAACCAGTAAAACTTCTTTGCCGGCTGTGCGTAAGTCGGCAATCTGTTCCGCCCATGACTGAATCGCTGACTTGTTAAGGCCTTGCCCATTATTGGTTATTAATGAGCTGCCAATTTTTATCACCCAACGTTTTGATTCGGCGACAGCCTTGCGTGTTGTGATCTGACGCGAGGTCATTCGGTTTGCTCTTCTTCCTGTTGTTTTTTTGGTTGGTTTAGGGGTGACTCGTTATCGCGTTCAGCCTCTTTATCTGCTTCCAATTGTTTCATGATATCGAAGGCAAGATTTTCCGTGCCCTTTTTACTGATGGCAGAGATGGTGTATATCGGTCCTTGCCAGTCGAGCCGTGTAACAATATCGTCTATTTTAGTTTTTAGTTCATCGTCATCAAGCAAGTCTGATTTATTTAGTACCAGCCAGCGTGGTTTTTCGGCCAGCTCGGGGTTGAAACTTTTTAGCTCCTTGATGATGGTGTTTGCTTCATCGACAGGATCACTGCCGTCATAAGGCTGCATGTCAACAATGTGCAGCAACATCTGTGTGCGTGATAGATGTTTTAAGAATTGTATACCTAGTCCCGCACCTTCAGATGCGCCTTCAATGATGCCGGGTATGTCTGCAATCACAAAACTCTGGTTCATGCCGACACGTACCACGCCTAAATTGGGGAACAGCGTGGTAAAAGGATAGTTGGCGACTTTAGGGCGTGCAGCAGAAACCGAACGAATGAAAGTGGATTTACCGGCATTTGGCATACCCAGCAGGCCGACATCAGCCAGCACTTTTAATTCGAGACGCAGATTGCGCCGTTCGCCGGGTGTGCCAGGCGTACATTTTCTTGGTGCCTGGTTGACTGAGCTCTTATAGCGCAGGTTGCCCAGGCCATGAAAACCACCTTGAGCGACTTTTATTGTTTGGTTGTGTTTGGTGATATCGCCGATGAGTTCATCGATGTCGTCATCGTAGATCAGCGTGCCGATTGGGACGGGAACGTATAGATCGTCACCGCCTTTACCGGTCATCTGGCTGCCACCACCACGCAGGCCTGAATCTGCAGTGTATGTGCGAACATGGCGGAAATCTGCCAAGGTGTTGTTGTCATGGTCGCCTATCAGGTAAACGCTGCCACCGTCACCACCATCACCACCGTCTGGACCACCGTATTGTATGAATTTTTCTCGACGAAAGCTGACAACACCGGTTCCGCCATCGCCGGCAATTACACTTATGGTTGCTTCATCAACAAAACGCATGGTTCTAACTCTTATTTGGTGGATGACTTTTTATTAAAGATGCATCTGATAGTTGTGTGAATTTCGCATAAGTATTTGTTTTATGCAATAAAAAAGCCCCATGCGGGGCTTTTCTTTAACCGCAATGATGTGATCAGCTATTTAGCTTGCTGGTGTCACGCCGGCTTCTACTACACTTATTGTTTTGCGGTTAAGCGGTCCACGTGTTTCAAAAACCACGTTGCCGTCTGTTTTAGCGAACAGTGTGTGGTCACGACCCATGCCTACGTTTAGACCAGCGTGGAATTTAGTGCCACGTTGACGAACAAGGATATTGCCAGCTAAAACTGTCTGACCACCGAATTTTTTAACGCCGAGCCGTTTCGACTGCGAGTCGCGTCCGTTCTTGGTACTACCGGCTGCTTTCTTATGTGCCATTGTTCAAATGCCTCTATTTATTACGCAGAGATGCCAGTCACTTCGATTTCAGTGTAATACTGACGATGACCAGTTCTCTTTTGATGATGTTTACGACGTCTGAATTTCATGATTTCGACTTTTTTAGCGCGACCATGAGATTTAACTGTTGCAGTGACTTTGCCGCCATCAACGAAAGGCGTGCCGATGTTGATATTGTCACCGTCAGCAATCATAAGGACTTTGTCTATTTCGACAGTAGCGCCTTCTTCAGCGTCAAGTTTCTCAACGCGACATACATCGCCTTGAGCTAGTTTATATTGTTTACCACCTGTACTGATAACAGCGTACATGGGTGTTCTCCAAAATTCGTGACAGAAAGGGCGCAAATTATACGTGGTTGATATCGCCCTGACAAGCCTAATACAGGAGAATTATGTAACATAAAGCGGTTTATTTTTATGGTGAATTCCCTTTCTTTATCTATTGAATTGCTTGACCTGCAGGCAATGACTACATAGGATTCGCATTCTTGTTTTATGTGGCCTTACCAGCGGAACTATTTTGTCTGAAGTGAAAACCCCAGCAGAACCAGCGCAGCAAGCTGAGCAGCAACTGAATTTTGATGATGTCATGGCGCGCTGTCAGTCTGATATGCAGGCTGTTGATCAGGTTATCCATCAGCGTTTAAGCTCTGATGTTGCTCTGGTGAATCAGTTGAGCCGCTATATCGTTAATTCCGGCGGCAAACGCTTACGCCCGTTAATCACTCTGCTTTCAGCAAAAGCATTTAATTATCAAGGGGATATGCATTATCTTCTGGCGGGGATTATCGAGTTTATCCATACTGCAACGCTGTTGCACGATGATGTGGTGGATGAGTCAGATCTGCGTCGTGGCAATGAAACGGCCAATGCCTTGTTTGGCAATGCGGCGAGCGTGCTAGTCGGAGATTTTCTCTATTCCCGTGCTTTCGAGATGATGATCGATGTGGATGATATGCGCGTCATGCAGATATTGGCGACTACCACCAATGTTATCGCAGAGGGTGAAGTGATGCAGTTGATGAATGTGCATGACGCTGAGACCACGGAACAGACATATCTGGAAGTTATTCACTGTAAAACGGCCAAATTATTTGAAGCGGCGACCATGTTAGGTGCTGTGCTGTGTAATCGGGAAGAAAAAGAAGTGCAGGCGATGGCAGCGTATGGCCGGCATCTGGGGACAGCGTTCCAGTTAATTGATGATGTCATGGATTACACATCAAACAGCGAGCAGATGGGTAAAAATGTGGGGGATGACCTGGCCGAAGGCAAGCCGACATTACCGTTAATCTACGCTATCCAGCAAGGCACGACCGAGCAGGCGGCGCTTATAAAATCTGCCATCGAAAAAGGCGGTTACGACAAGATTGATGAAGTGCAGGCCATTATCGAGCAAACGGGTGCTCTGTCATATACAGAAAAAATGGCGCAACAGCAGGCAGAACAGGCAATAGCTGAATTGAGCTGTTTGCCAGATTCGGAGAATAAAACCCTGCTTGAAGCGATCGCGCGCCTCTCTGTCCACCGAACCGCTTGATCAGCCCGACTATTGCATCACAATCCTTGCTAGAATAGGTGTTGTGAAAGTATTGTGTTTGACTTCTTATAGCATCGTTTATAGATGCCCGGTCAGGTGATGTTGTGACAAAAGGTAAACTTTACGTTATTTCCGCTGCTTCCGGTGCGGGTAAAACCAGTCTGGTTAGTGCGTTGCTGCAGCAGGTTGATGATATTCAAGTTTCTGTGTCACATACCACGCGTGCGCCTCGTGAAGGTGAAGTGGATGGTGTGAACTACCATTTTGTCGATACTAAAAAGTTTGAAGAGATGGTTGAGGCGGCCGAGTTTTTTGAGCACGCGACAGTTTTTGGTAATATGTACGGCACCTCACAGCAACATGTCGAACAGCAATTGCTCAGTGGCAAAGATGTGATTCTGGAGATTGACTGGCAGGGCGCACGACAGATAAGACAGCTGATACCAGACTGCAGTACAATATACATAGCGCCACCATCGACATCGGCCTTACGCGAGCGGTTAACATCCAGAGGCCAGGATGATGATGAGGTGATTGATCGGCGTATGCGCGATGCTGTCAGTGAGATGTCGCACTACGTCGAGTTTGACTATCTGGTCATCAATGATGAATTTGAAGAAGCGAGAGAAAATTTAGTCGCTATAATCGTGGGTAATCGCATGCTGATGGAGCATCAGCAAAGAGAGCATGCAGAATTGCTGACAGAACTATTAACATTTAAAGAGTAACCTGGAGAATAAATATGGCACGTCTAACAGTAGAAGATTGCCTCGATAACGTAGAAAATCGATTTGAGTTGGTGCTCGTGGCAGCGCAGCGTGCACGGCAACTGGCAATGGGTGCTGAACCACTCGTGCCTGAAGATAATGACAAGCCAACAGTAATAGCATTGCGCGAGATTGCAGAAAATTTAATTAATAAGGCTATCCTGGAAGCGCCTGAAGAAACGCCTATGGAAGATATCGAAGCGATGATAGAGGGTGACCTGTCTGCAGAATTGGAAAATAGTCTTCAGGAAAGTCTTAAAGATAAACTTTAAGAAGACCATCGGATTTAATAATGGGCGCATCAGACACATACCATGTGTGTTTGATGTGCCCATTATTTTTGGTTTAACTGATTTATAAAATAAATGAGTAAAATCACATCACAAGATGGCGTTGAACCAATCATTGATGAGCGGTTTCTGATCTCTGATCTGTGTGATCTGATCTCACAGTATATGAATCAGGATCAAGTGAAAGAGGTTTATCGTGCCTACCTTTTTGGTGCGCAGGCGCATGAAGGCCAGCTTCGCATATCAGGCGAACCATATATCTACCATCCTATCGCAGTTGCTCGTATCCTCGCGCAGATGCACATGGATGTTAAAAGCATTATCGCTTCGATATTGCATGATGTTCTGGAAGACACGCCGGCGACAAGAAAATTAATCGCTAAAGAATTTGGTGAAGATGTGGCTCACCTGGTCGATGGTGTCAGCAAATTAACCCATATCAAATTTAAAAATAAAATAGAGCAGCAAGCAGAGAATATTCAAAAAGTTCTGTTGGCGATGGCGAAAGATATTCGCGTCATCATGATCAAGCTGGCAGACCGTCTGCACAATATGCGGACACTGGGAGCTCTAAATCCTGATAAGCGCCGCCGCATCGCCCAGGAAACATTAGATATCTATATTCCGATCGCCAACCGCCTGGGTATTTATACTATACGGCATGAATTAGAAAATCTGGTCTTTAAAGCCATTCATCCACTACGTTATCTCGTGCTGGAAAATGCCGTAAATAAAGCCGGTGGTCACCGTAAAGAATTGATCGATAAAATTAATCAGGCGCTTGGTTCAAGACTGGTTGATATGTCGATCGACGCACAGGTGGCTTCTCGTAAAAAACATTTATTTAGTGTGTATAACAAAATGCGGGACAAACGTCTCCCGTTCAGCAAGATCCTTGATGTCTACGCACTACGTGTTCTAGTTGATTCTGTGGATGATTGTTACCGCGTGCTTGGAATAGTGCACAACCTGTTTAAACCGATACCTGGACGATTCAAGGATTATATTGCTATCCCAAAGAGCAACGGTTATCAGTCGCTGCATACTGCATTATATGGGCCGCACGGTATTCCGATGGAAGTGCAGATAAGAACGCAGGAGATGGATAAGTTTGCAGAAAGAGGTATCGCCGCGCACTGGTTGTATAAATCACCAGATGAAAAGGGTGAGGTGGCCGCGCATGCAAGGGCACGTGACTGGCTAACGGGCATTTTGGAGATGCAGCAGTCAGCCGGCGACTCTCTGGAATTTCTGGAAAACGTTAAAGTCGATCTGTTTCATGATGAAGTTTACGTCTATACGCCAGATGGCGATATCCTGAAATTACCGAGAAATTCAACACCGGTTGATTTTGCTTATGCTGTGCATACCGATATCGGTAACCGCTGTGTTGCGGCAAAATTAGATCATAGTTTTGCGCCGTTAAATACACCGTTATATAGTGGGCAAACGGTTGAGATTGTTACTTCTCCGGGTTCACGCCCTAATGCGGCCTGGCTGAATTATGTTGTTACCGCAAAAGCCAGGAGTAACATTCGAAATTATCTGAAACACATGCAGGCCGATGAGGCGATGTCACAGGGCCGGCGCTTGTTGGAGCGCTGTCTAAAACCGCTGGGTGTGCGGCTTGATGATGTCAGGAAGGAAGATCTCGAGACGGCATTAAAAGAATATGGGTTCGATGATCTCAGTGAGTTGCTGGAAGATGTCGGTTTGGGCAATCGACCGCCAAGCCTCGTGGTAAGACGTTTGGTGCCGACGCGTGTTTCTGATGGTGAGTCTGAAGAGACGAAAGAGATGAAGTCGCAATCAGCACTTGCTATCAGTGGTACCGAAGGCATGGTGGTCGCATATGGCCGTTGTTGCCATCCGATCCCCGGTGATCAAATCGTCGCAAAACTAAGCAAAGGCCGCGGTATCGTAGTACATCGTGAAACCTGTAAGAATCTTGAAGCTTCAAGTAAGCGCGCTGGCTCGGATAAATACATCGATGTGCAGTGGGCTGATGACGCGATTGGTGACTTCAGCTGTGAGATAAAATTAGAGATCGAAAATAAATCAGGTCTGTTGGCAAGGACGGCAACCGTAATATCGGACTGTAATGTCGATATAGAAAATGTCGAGATGGAAGACCGGGATGGTTTTTCGATGAATCTTTTATATCTGATTAAAGTAGCCGATCGAAAGCATCTGGCGATGTTGATGCGTCGCTTGCGGCGAATTGCCAGCGTTATGAGTATCCATCGTATGTAGTATAAACATGGAGCCATCAAAAAATTAAACCCGTAAAATTTAAAGAGCTAACAATGACAAAAGAAATAATATCTACGGATAAGGCGCCACAGGCAATCGGTACTTATTCACAAGCTGTTAAAGCAGGGTCAACGGTTTATCTTTCAGGGCAGATTCCATTGATACCGGAAACCATGGAGATGATCGACGGTGATATCAAGCAGCAGATACATCGTGTATTCAAAAACCTTCAGGCAGTGACTAATGCTGCTGGCGGTGATCTATCTGATATCGTGAAACTAAATATCTTTCTTACTGATCTGTCCGATTTTCCACATGTTAACGAAGTAATGGCTGAATATTTTCAACAGCCATACCCTGCGCGTGCTGCCATTGGTGTGGCTGCGTTGCCTAAAGCTGCAGGTGTCGAGATGGATGCCGTCATGGTGCTTTAGCATCTGTTATCTTAAGCATCTTTTTATTAAGTATAAAAGGTAAGGCTATCAATGGAAGATGAGCGCGCCGAACGTTTTGAGTATGAGTCTGTTCAGAGTCTCAAAGGTGTTGGGCCGGCTGTTGCAGAAAAACTTAAGCGGCTGGAAATTTACAACATCCAGGACGTGTTGTTTCATCTGCCGATGCGTTATGAAGACAGGACAAAGCTGACAGCGCTCGGGTCTTTGCAGATTGGCCAGCAAGCGCTGATCGAGGGTGTGGTAGATCATTGCGAGATAAAATTTGGTGGCCGTGGTCGCCGTAGCTTGTTGTGTTATCTATCAGACAATACTGGCGCTGTTGTTTTACGGTTTTTTCATTTCAATAAGGCTCAACAAAATAATCTTGTCGCGGGTCAGCGCCTGCGTTGTTTTGGCGAGGCAAGGCGTGGCGCAACACGGCTGGAACTCATACATCCTGAATATCAGATCATCCAGCAGAATCATGCAGGCATCGAGCAGTCATTGACGCCGGTGTATCCAAAAACCGAAGGTGTTCATCAAACTTTGCTTAAAAAGATATCTGATCAGGTCTTGATGAAGATAAACCAGGGGTATCTGGTCGACTGGTTACCGGAGGATATCAGGCAGGAGCATCAGTTTCCTGAATTGGCGGCCGCGTTATCAGATGTCCATCGACCAGATAAGAATGAAAATGCCGATGCGTTAAACCAATGTCAAACAAAAGCACAGCAACGATTATTGTTTGAAGAGTTGTTGGCGCATCAGTTAAGTCTGTTGCAGGCGCGCACTAAGATCAAACAGACCAGGGCAAAAAAAATATTCGTTAGCAAATCTGATTACGCCTCATTTATAGATAGCTTGTCTTTTGAGTTAACCTTGGCGCAGCAAAAAGTTATCGCTGAAATTTTTTCAGATATCAATAATGAGCACCCGATGTTGCGTCTGGTTCAGGGTGATGTAGGTTCGGGGAAGACCGTCGTCGCGGCTGCGGCAGCAATGGCAGTGATTAACACCGGGCATCAGATTGCCATCATGGCGCCAACCGAGATATTGGCCGAGCAACATTTCGTTAATTTTAAACGATGGTTTGGTGCAGAAACATGTTTGTTGTTAACGGGTAAAGACAAGGGTAAGAACCGTCAGCAGAAGCTGGATAAGATCAGGACGGGTGAAAGTCAGATCGTGATCGGCACGCACGCATTGTTTCAGGATGATGTTGAATTCAAACAGTTAGTAATGTTAGTGGTGGATGAACAGCACCGTTTTGGTGTGCATCAGCGCCTGGCATTGTTTGAAAAAGGGCAATCCGATAAGGGGAGTATAAAAAGAAAAAACAATTTCGTGCCACATCAATTGATCATGACAGCGACGCCCATTCCGCGCAGTTTAGCGATGACCGCTTATGCAGACCTTGATTATTCTGTTATCGATGAATTGCCAAAAGGGCGTAAACCGGTCACCACGGTTGTGGTTTCCACGGCACGCAGAGAAGAAATTATTCAACGTATAGAAAAAGCCTGTGAGAAAGGCGAACAGGCCTATTGGGTTTGTACCCTGGTGGAAGAATCAGATGTCTTGCAGTGCCAGGCGGCGGAGGTGACGGCCAGGCATTTAACAGGGGAGTTGACCAATGTCCGCGTTGGACTGGTTCATGGCCGTATGAAGCAGCAGGAGAAGCAATTGATGGTGGATCGCTTCAAGAATAAAGAGATTGATTTGCTGGTTGCGACAACGGTCATCGAAGTGGGTGTGGATGTGCCGAATGCATCATTGATGGTCGTTGAGAATGCAGAGCGTTTAGGTCTGGCACAGCTGCACCAGCTACGGGGACGGGTAGGGCGCGGCGGTAAACAAAGCGCCTGTGTCTTAATGTACCAGGCACCGCTCTCTGATGCAGGGAAGCAGCGCATGGGTATACTGAGAGAAACCAATGATGGTTTTAAGGTGGCAGAAAAGGATCTGGAACTGCGTGGTCCGGGTGAGGTTCTTGGTACCAGGCAGACTGGTTTAATGCAGATGCGCATAGCTGATATCGTGCGTGATGAACACTGGTTTGCAGAAGTTAAAAAAGCAGCTCAGCATATAATTAAACATCATCCTCAATCGGTTAAGCCCCTGGTGAGGCGATGGCTTGGCAAGGCTGATCGTTTTGCGAATGTATAGAGATTTTCTCCGGTAACTCTGATCAGTGTTCTTCATATTTCTGGCTTTTGGTCCATGCATAGACTATTTTTAAGTTATCTTTTTTTAGAAATAATAGAATGATTGCTAACACAGGAACTTCGATACTAAACGCGGGCAATATACCTGCAGAAAATGCTGATCAGCAAGATGAGCGTATTTTGCAGACTCAGATTACGCGTTTAATAACAGGCTCAGGTTTTAGTAACCTGGCCGGTATTGCGATGGCGATCATCTGGGTGGGTTTGATCTGGGGTGATCTGCCTCATGAAGTGCTCAGTGTCTGGCTTGGCGTGATGCTGTTGTTGTTCTTTTATCGTTTTGCTGTGCACTATTTCAAGTTGTATTCTGATGAAAGTAAATCATCCATTAATAAGTTTGTCATACGGCGCTGGTACCTGGTCTCTGTTTTTTTAACCGGTGCAGGTTGGGGTGTTACCTCGACTTTGATGTTTCCGTTTAATGAACTGCACCAGATCGTGCTGGCTTTTATTCTTGTTGGTGTCTCTGCTTCTGGCGTTGCCTACTCTTCAGTGGCCTGGGTGTATTACGGTTACGTTGGTTGCGTGTTGCTGCCATTGATGGTGCGTTTGTTTTCCGTTGGTGGTGAAGTTTATTACGCACTGTCTGCGATGACGGGGTTCTTTCTCGGTGTGATGGTGATGGCGGTGCATCGTATGTATCTGTCATCGATA
This sequence comes from Gammaproteobacteria bacterium, assembly GCA_030637945.1. Classification (GTDB taxonomy): domain Bacteria; phylum Pseudomonadota; class Gammaproteobacteria; order SZUA-229; family SZUA-229. The sequence goes on along the minus strand of DAOWFN010000109.1, from coordinate 13,246 downwards.
GCCGAGCTCAAATTATCATATAAGAATGAAGCGTTAATTGACGACATAATGAATGCCAGCGTTAACCTCGAGCGGTTGAATGCCAGTTTAAAAGATGAGATTCAGCATGGCAAAAAAATTGAGCTGGAGTTAAAAGAAGCGAAAGAAAAAGCTGAGAAGATGAGTCAGGCTAAAGGTGAGTTTTTAGCTAATATGAGTCATGAGATCCGTACGCCGATGAACGGTGTGATAGGAACGCTGCAATTGTTGGAAGATACAAAACTGGATGATGGACAAAAGGAGTTTGTCGAAACAGCGCATAAATCTGCTGACGCGTTACTCGCCATTCTGAATGATATTCTGGATCTGTCAAAAATTGAGGCAGGAAAATTAAGCTTTGAAAATATTGCGTTTAACATTAAAGATGTCGTAAAAGATATCGTCGTTTTGCATTCACTGAAAGCAGAGCAGCAGAGTATCTCGTTGGTGCAGCAGATTGATGAATCATTACCTGAGTACCTGTTAGGTGACCCAACTCGACTGCGTCAGATCATTGTTAATCTCGTGTCGAATGCATTGAAGTTTACCAGGCAAGGTGAAGTTAAAGTTTGCATTGATGTGGTTAATAAAAATTCAGATAGTGTGGATCTGAAAATTACGGTGAGTGATACCGGGATAGGTATTCCGCAGTCAGCTCAGGAAACATTGTTTAATGCTTTTACCCAGGCAGATGGTTCAACCACGAGAAAATATGGTGGTACCGGTTTAGGCCTGGCCATCGTAAGTCAATTGGTCGATCTGATGGGCGGCTCTTTAGGGGTTGAGAGCGTTGAGGGTGAAGGCTCTGCTTTTTGGTTTAGCGCAAATTTTAAATGCACAGAAGAAAAACCAGAATCGATTTCTGATGTAGTGAATGGGTATGAAGATCTGCAGTTGGATGCAAAGATTTTATTGGTCGAAGATAATCCGATCAACCTGATGGTCGCGCAAAAAATGCTTGAAAAGGTTGGCTTGAAGCCGTCGCTTGCAAACAATGGTGTAGAAGCGCTGTCACAATTAAAAGAGCAGTCATTTGATCTGGTGTTGATGGATTGTCAGATGCCTGAAATGGATGGTTTTGATGCGACACGTGAAATTCGTAAACTTGATATCAGAGCATTGAATAAGCAGCCGTTGCCAATTGTTGCCATGACCGCAAATGTAATGTCAGGTGACCGTGAACGCTGTCTCGAAGTTGGTATGGATGATTATATCGGCAAGCCCGTGCAGCGTGATCAGTTAGCGTCTGTGCTTAAAAAATGGTTGGCCTGATCTGTAAGCGTAAATAATAATTTTTTAAACACTGTTTCACGTTAAAATGGTGATTCTGTTTGTTATCAAAGAATATTAATAGTGAAGTCAAAACAACGCTGGTATCGGCGTCACCAACTTTTCAATCAATCGATACACCCTTCTTTATCATCATGGTTATTTGATAGTTCTTCACTAACAGCACGATTGATCGGTTTGTGTGGTGAAAACTTTTCCGTGCGCGTGATATCGCAACGTTACCAAAAACTGGATTCGACAGAAGCATCAGCTATGGATTTACAAAACGTCCGCGCTGCTCTGGTCAGGCAGGTTTTATTGTGCTGTAAAAATCAGCCCCTGGTTTATGCAAGAACCGTTATCCCGGTGACGACGATTCAGGGCGCACAAAGAAGGTATGCAAATATGGGTAATCGACCTTTAGGTGCGATGTTATTTTCAGACAGAACGATGCAGCGAGAAGCGGTTGAAGTGGCAATGTTGCCTTTTGATGACGATGTAAATCGATATACTGATAGTAATGAGCCGATATGGGGTAGGCGTTCGGTGTTCCGTGTATCAGGCAGGCCGCTTTTAGTTAGTGAGTATTTTTTACCTGAGTTGTTAATGCGAAGCTAGTGTGCCTACGGAATCATAGTTGACCGAAAGACATAGCTTTAAGCCGGTGTTTTTCCGCTCAACTGGTTTGTTCAATGAATTCGATCAGTCTAAGAGCGAGTTAAGGCGCGTTTTTCTAAAGCTTCTATTCTGGCTTCAATCGGTGGGTGTGATGAGAATAATGCCATAATGCCACCCTTGTCGTTAATACCGAAAGCTGCCATCTGTTCTGGCAAGGCTTCAGGCTCTACCTGTCCTAGCCGTTTAAGTGCATTAATCATATTTTGATGCCCCGCTAAATCTGCTCCGCCAGTATCGGCAATAAACTCACGCTTTCTTGAAAAATACATAACGATGGTTGACGCAAGAATAGATAACACCACCTGTGCCACCATAACGCTAATAAAATAACCGATACCATGACCGCGGTTATTTTTTAGAATAACGCGGTCCACTATGTGCCCGACAATACGAGATATAAATACAACAAAGGTATTAACAACACCTTGAATTAGCGTTAACGTCACCATGTCTCCGTTGGCGATGTGACTCATTTCATGACCAACTACAGCTTCAATTTCACCTTGTGCCATATTATCTAACAGCCCTTGAGAAACGGCCATTAAGGAATTGTTTTTACTTGCACCAGTTGCAAAAGCATTCATGGCCGGTGATGGGAATATGGCTACTTCTGGCATCTTTATGCCTACAATTTTTGCTTGTTTTTCAACGGTATTAATTAGCCATCTTTCAATGTTATTAGATGGGTTGCTGATAACGACCGCACCCGTCATGCGTTTCGCCATCCACTTAGACATTAATAACGATATAAATGATCCACCAAAACCAATCACGCCAGAAAGTATGACCAAAGCCTGAATATTAAGATCAGAGCCGTTTTCTGCCAGGATACTGTCAACACCTAAAAGCCGTAATGTGATGCTCAAAACAAGCATTATGGCGACATTGGTCATAATAAATAACATTATTCGTTTCATTGTTTTACCTGTGTTTTTATATTGCTTGCTTCATTAGATATGGGGTTAAAGTAAAGTTTCAAGGTTTAGTTAATAACTTGTAGTATTTCTTTTGATTGCTAATGTACAAGTGGTCAACTTACGTTTTCGTACGCAAACTGTTTTGAAAGGGTGGTGGAAGGGTTTATGCCTTGGATCCGCCGACTAATAGCCTATGGGTCTAAGAGCGAGAGTTTCCGTAAGTGGAAGGATTTAAAGGAAATAAATGGTGGGTCTGGAAGGACTTGAACCTCCGACCTGCCGATTATGAGCCGAGGTAACTATTTGATTTTATTAAAATAAGTTGAATATAATTAAGGGTGTTTCTGATGCAAATTTCCCCTTCACTCGAAACCCGAGCCTATCCCGAAATGTGATCGTCTTGTTCAGCCGAAAATGAACTCGAATTTAGGGCTTCACTGTTGCTGAGTGCTAACCCTGGCAATAAATTCCACCCGATCGAACCAGGCCCGAACTCGAACCTGTCCCGAAAATATTTTGAAGATTCAATTTTGACCAGAGTCGCCCGCTCTGGTGTGAGCTTGATCCGATGGGATGTCCGTTTTGTCTTTTTCTATGGCAGTCAAGAATAGTCATAAGAAGCCCTCCCTATGGACATTTTCGCGTCTGAGATAAAATTGTAAATACAGGCTTTATTCTGTTAGTTACAAAACCGATTAAGCATGCCCTGATCTTTCTTAGCATGTTCTAAATCGCCCCTTTCTGTAGCTCGTTTCACAGCAATCGCCCAGTGAGTGCAGGGTGGTGGAAACTTTTCTTCCTGAATATAGGTGGCTATTTTTTCTAATAGTTCATCTGGTAGCGGTAAGGGTGGCATTAATCCCATCTGTTCTACCGCCATGTCATGTATAGCATTTTCCAATGTTGGGTTCTTTACAAAGTTAACCATACTTTGTACAAAATCTTCATTATCAATTGTATTATTTTTGTAGCGACGTTGTACTCCCCACATCGGTGGGCCTAAAGGCGGATCCATCTCCTGATTGTGGCATACGTGACAAGTTGGATAGAGGTTTTTGCCTTCAATTGCTTCGGGACTAAGTGCGATACTGCTTGCAGAAAATAGTGTGGCGCTTAATAAAAGCAAATATTGTGATCTGCTCATTGTGATACTCCATTATTGTTGTGTTGAACTGGCAATATTACATCTGCTTTAAAACCACCAAGGTCGTTAGAATGTTTAAAACTGATACGACCATTGTAATCATTAACAATATCATTAGTTATCGCCAGTCCAAAACCGTGCCCCTGAATTTTTTCATCCAGGCGCACACCTCTTTTAGAGAGTTCATTTATTTTCCCCGGGTTAGTACCCGGGCCATCATCTTCTATACATATGTGAAGCTCAGAGTTGATATTTACAGTTAGCGTAATTTTGTGTGTAGCCCATTTATAAGCGTTATCCAGCAGGTTGCCGAGTAATTCAAGCATGTCTTCTCGGTCTACAGGGCAGATAAATTTTTCTGGTACTTTTGTGGTTAGTCGAATTGTTTTATCGGAATACATCATGTTCAGTGTTTTAATCAGTGCCGGCAAGTCATCTGCAAATGAGAATAACGCACCCGTATGACTGTGCCCAGCAAGTCGTGCACGTTTAAGAATATGATCGCTTATCTGATAAATATCATCAGTCTGTTTTATTAATGTAGTTTTAGTTGGATGAGGAATTGGTTCATTGTCTGTTAATTGTTTGATGACTGTTAAGGGTTTTTTTATTGCGTGAGCCAAATCACTTAAGGCGTCACGTGATCGGCGTAAACGTTGCTCCATTATGGATAACAAATGATTCACTTCATCAATTAATGGTCTTAATTCGCTGGGTGATTCTGTACTCAGTTTATTTACTTGTCCTTGTTGGAGTAGTTTTAATTCAGTATGCATTTTGGTTAATGGCTTTAAACTTTTGCGAAGAATTAATGACTGCAATATGACCAGAATTAACAACATACCTAATGCTATTGCTGCAAACCAGTATTTAAACTGGTTTATGTTTTTATTGATGGGGTTAAGATCTTCAGCGATCGAGATAGTAAGTTTATTTCCCTGTTTATTGTAGCCAGTTGATATAAGCAGCAAAGGTTGCTGTTCGGGACCTTGTTGTAATATACGTAATTGTTTACCCGTATCGACAGATGTGACATTTAACTTATGATCCCATAATGAGCGGGAGCTGATCATTTGTTTGTCTGTGCTTACAATATAATAATGACCAGAAAACGGTTTCTTATAGATAACACTTACACGTGCTTCATCTATTGTTAAAACACTATTATTATCAAAATCAATAGTGTTAAGTACCATCTCAGCATCATGTTCAAGCCGTGTTGCAATATATTCTTTTGCCAGATACTGAATATTAATACTGACCAGCAGCCATAGGACAGAAATGATGATGATTAAGCTAAATAATAAACCAGTGCTTAGTTTTGCCTGTATTGACTGCATTATTTGTTATCCATAAACACATAACCCTGGCCACGTCGTGTTTCAATACGATTTTTACCTATGAGCTGGCGTAAACGACGGACATATACTTCTATTACATTGCTGTCTTTCTCCGAATCGAAGTCATAGACATGCTCAGTAAGTCGGGTCTTGGATAAAACATGGCCTGCATTTAACAAAAAATAGCGTAGCAGACGAAACTCAATGCCTGTCAACTTATGTGTCTGACCATCTTCGGTGGTTACTGTTTGTTGTTCTTCATCCAGAGATACTCCAGATGCCTGAAGTTCTCCACCAGGCTGCTGACTTGACCGATGAAGCAATGCTGTAATTCTTGCTAAGAGTTCTTCAATATGAAATGGTTTGCCCAGATAATCGTCGGCGCCAGCTTTGAAACCATCTACACGTTCATGCCAGGCATTACGTGCGGTAAGTACTATCACGGGTAAATGATTACCGGCAGTGCGCCAGTTTCTCAGAACCTCAATGCCATTTCGTTGCGGTAGCCCCAGATCAAGTACAGCCACGTCATAGATCATCTCGTTGCCCAGGTATTCTGCATCTACGCCATTGTCTGCAATGTCTACTGCATAACCAGCAATCTCTAGATCCTTCTTAAGTATTGCCACCAGGTCATGGTCATCTTCGGCAAGCAGCAAGCGCATGAATTAGTCATCCTCTTTTGAAAATAACTGCTTACCGGTTCTGGCATCAATATAGATCTCTCCGATCACGCCATCACCACCGAGGATCTCTATCTCATAGACGATTTTGTTGCCTTCTTTTTCAAGCTCTACTTCAAGAACCTTGCCAGGAAATATCTGCCTTACATTTTTCAGTATGATTTCCAGTGGCAGGATCTCACCGGAATCGAGCAAGCGCCTGGCCTCTATATAATCATCATCGGCCATCGCTGTATACAGAGGACTTAGTATCATGAAAGCTGCCAGCAAGACACGCATGATGGAATAATTGCTATTCATGATTCAAGTATACCTTAATCATCGATCAATCATCCCAGCGGCCATAACCCGGGATGCGAACATCATGTTCATTAAATGAACCCTGCTCTGCTTTTGCATGACAGGCATCACATTGACTAAAACTGTTAACTTTAGGATTAGATGCAACAAAACGATCCGGTATTTCATCATGCTCATGTTTGAAATATGGCGTCTCTGATATGCGTACAGGCACATCGTTAGAGTTAATAGACCTGCTGAATTTCTTTGAACGGCGATATTCAGATTTATCTGCACTATTTGTCAGCAGGTACTTAGTGATTAACTGGTGTGTTTCTGTATCAAGCTCAGCGTTATCACCAAAATGATTTTCAAGTTCAAGCATTACCTTGTCCCATGATCTGGCAGGCAACAGGCCTGGCGGGTAAGCTATATGACAACTGCCGCACTCTTCTTTATAAGCAGGGTTTGATACAGCGGTTACATCATTTGTTCTGTGCTTATATTCTTCCATATCACCCCAGCGGAAATCATCATCACCCCAGACGACGGGCAGCATGACAAAACCAAAAGTGAAAACAACAGCGGTTATTGCGAGTGTATTTTTCATTATGTTACTCCTAAAAATTTGATGATTTTTCTATGAATACTAAAAAGTTGGCTTTTTCCTGAGTGGTACATTCACGTCCTAAAGTCCATTTGCAATTACGCTTAAACCATTTATTAACTTTTTTACCATCCGTTAATCTTTCTGGATTGACGGAAGGTGACATAGGTTTTATATCTTTGTTAGTTTTAATGTGCTTGCCATTTCGTGTTAAATCTTTTGTATGGCAGGATGCGCAACTACGCTCACCATTCTTGTTAAATGTTTTTTGCCATAATTGCTTTCCCCGCTCGGCATCAACAGTGTTAGCTCCCTGAGCCGCATAGTCCTTCAGCAAATCATTAACAGCAGTACTTCCTGCATAAGAAAAACTTAGCGGGATACTGACGAGTAAAGTCATTATTAGAATATGGGTTTTCATGATTTATCCTCTAACAGTGATTTGGTATCTTTCTCCTTAAAACCGGTTATCATGGCAGACACCAGATTCTCTTTATGAATAAGGCTCTCCACTAAAACACCGGCAACGTGAACAAATACCAAAAACAGTGTGAAGTTGGCAAAGAACTCGTGCACTTCCTCAAGAATATCTGCCCACCTACTTTCTGGCTGAGCAAACCAGTGCGCCACGGGACCGGCATGCTCTTCAGCACCGAGCAATACGACTCCGCTTGTTGTGGTTATTAACAGGCTAAACATCAGCAGGAAAACCATGGCACCACCGGCCGGATTATGACCAAGATAACGTTTGGCACTAAGACGTAAGGTATCTTTTAAAAATTGAATAATATTTGTTGGGCTATATGCAAAATCTGAAAAACGGGCGTAACGCGTACCGATAAACCCCCATACAAAACGGATGCATAGCAGCGAGAGAATCAGATAACCTGCCCAGCTATGGATAGTAAGAAAATCTTCCTCGGTAATGTAAGCAATAAAAAAAGCACTGACTAATGCCCAGTGAAAGAACCTTACAAGCGGGTCCCATACCTTTATTTGAGTTGATTCAGTCATGATATTTAGATCTCCAGTTATTAACTGGCTTCACTGTATCAATCGAAACTGAAATCAAGCTGAAAATGTATATTAAAAAGTCTGATGATTGAATTTAAAAGGCCAAATGGTAAGCCTGATCGGTCGGAATCTGCCCCGTAACTTTTTTTGAAAATTCACCTCTGACCCGAGTCGCCGAGGTTCACCATCTCTGTAATCGTGGGGGCCGCGATGGGTGTCGTATCCGGCGCTCGAAATTTTTCGGGAGGTGGTGGCTCTGGTGAGATCTGGGGCAGACGGGGCGGGGTCGCGGCGTGATTTCCGTTCACTATTGGCCAAAAATTGGGCTCTTTTTGGTAGTTTGATGTTTTGTGTTCAGGAAGCAGGACGGGGAAAATGGTTAACGTATTTTGAAAAAAATAGTGTTGATGATGGCCTCAATGCTGAATGCGTTGAGGTATAGGAGGGGAGACGTCATTGTCTTTTAGGTTATGTCCAACTGGTGCTGACGGGGTACACCTTCGACCTACCGATTATGAGGCTCGGCTAGCGAGTCTTGAAATCCACTGAAACCGCACTGTGTAGGTGTTTAGTAGGTAAGCCTATGCCAGTTTCCTTACCACTACAGTGATGAAAGCTTGCTAATTATTGATGGTGTTAAGTGATTTAGTAGCAATGGTTGAAAATAAGTTCCAAACTCTTACCAGTCACTTTTAAACAGTCCTTCAGTTTGTGATCAGCAAGCTTGAATCGTCTATTTGCAGTCGGTATGTAAGTTTAATTAAGTTTTACGTACCTTTGTTTGTGCTATTCAATACTGTTCTAAAACCAATATGGGATGTTCCCATGGTGTAATCTTGTGGTTGCCTTGCAGTAGGGCGATATCGCATACAAAAATCCGGTGTGCATAAATATGAGCCACCTTTAATTACATGTTTAGCGACTCTAGGTTCTGCAGGATCAAAACTATGCTCAGGGCCAGTGGGGTTTGTTTCTGCTTCCTTCGCATGCCCTACACGGTAGTTGTCTCCAACAATCTCCCAAACATTACCAGCTAAATCGTATAAACCATAACCGTTAGCTGGGTAGCAGCCGACTGGTGCTGTAGTTGAATAACCATCTTCCACAGAATTTTTTATTGGGAATTGTCCTTGCCAGGTATTAGCCATCCATTTCTTATTTGGTGTAAAGTCGTCACCCCAGGTGTAAGTAGAAATACTTAATCCACCTCGAGACGCATACTCCCACTGAGCTTCAGTCGGTAATTCTCTACCTGCCCACTTTGCATAAGCCTGGGCGTCCTGATAGGAAACATGAACTACAGGGTGATTCATTTTATTTTTTATATCACTTTCCGGTCCTTGTGGATGTCTCCAGTTAGCACCTTCAACATACTGCCACCATTGCGTAATATCCGTTAAGTTATCTATGTTTTGCGGGGTAATGAAAACAGCAGAACCTGCAACTCTCTCTTCATCAGGAAAGTCTGGTGGAAACCATTCTTTTTTTGGTTTTTGCTCTGCAATGGTTATATAACCAGTGGCGTCAATAAATTTTGAGTACTGCGCATTGGTGACTTCATGTTGATCTAACCAGAATCCATCTAGTGTTATTTCCTGCTCACCTTTTTCTTCTGGGAAAGGTTCAAATCTACCACTCGCTTTATCTTTATGGCCTTTATTGTTACCTAATACAGATTTACCTGATTCGATCCAGATCATACTAGCAGTACTCGTTTTGTTTTCAGGTAGTCCACTATAGTCAGCACAGAGATTATGCTTATCTACCTTAGATGATAAAGAGGTAAAAGTATTCGAAGCATAAAAACTTGTAACGCCGATACACAGCATAAATATGCCTGGAAGAATTATTTTTTTAAAATTCATATTAATGACTGACTTTCTTGGTTATATAAATTTGTTTCCAGTCAGTCTTCATATCAACTATTGTCCAACCTTTTGATTTTGCTTCGTCGAGTGCTTTATCTAAATGACCAATATGTGATTTTCGATCATAAGCCCACTCTCGCTTAGCGTCATTATGATGCACGATCATTGCAAAATGTTTACCTTCGCCTGACATGGTCCATTGCAACATTTGTAAATCGCCATCAGAGTTTCCAAACGCTGCAATTGGGCGACGACCAATGTGTTGATGAATGCCTATGGGTTTGCCTTCTTTATCATCAATGAAGTTTATTTCTGGTAAGCGCATTAATACTGGCTCGCCATTTTTCATTATAAATTTTGTTTTAATGCTGCTACCAATAACTTGTTCAGGCGGAATCCCATAGACCTTTCCTATCCAGGGGCGCATGAACTCAACGCCACCGCCTGATACAATGTATGTGTGAAAATCATTGCTGCGGAGATAGGTTAGTAATTCTAACATTGGCAGGTAAACCATATCTGTATAGGAACGACCTGTCTTAGGGTGTTTTGCGCTACTTAGCCAATTTTTAACTATAGTAGAAAACTCATCTGTTGTTGTTCCGGCATGACTTGCCATAATCAACGCCATTAAACTTCGGTTACCATTTTTTAGTAATTTGTTAATGTCACCTTCTAACGCCGCATCGAATGGATATTTGTTTTTCCATTCAGGATGTTCGGGTGCCAGTTGTTTTACTCTATCTATAGCAAAAACAAGCTGAACATACATTGGCTGTTCGGCCCATAATGTACCGTCGTTATCAAACACAGCTATGCGTTCTGCCGGTTGAATATAGCTCGATGTATTTTTATTTGTTATCTTATTTACAAAGCTGAATATTGCTTCTTTACTCTCACCTTCATTCCATGAAGGTAATGGGTCATCGTTAGCAAATGTTGCTGTCGTAAAACAAAATATTATACAAACTAAAATGATTAGCTGATGATTGGCTTTCTTCAAAATTTTTACTCATAAAAAATAGCTGCTCGGTCAGCGCATTATAAGAAACGCTAGCCGAGCAGCTAATCGAAATTATGTACTATTCTGTTAAACGAATTAATACGCGATCAAGTTCTCCCTCAAAAGGAAAAGGATCTGTATAAAGTCGTGAAACCTGCGTGCCCGTATCCATCCCTATATCAAATGTTTCGGCGAGTGAGTAGGTTGCAATGTGCATTTGCGGCATGTGTACTTCATCCACCTTTCCACCATTGACATATAGTTCACCATCACCACCAAACTCTTTGGTTTTGGTAAAGACGAATTTCAGCTCAGTTTTGCCTTTTGGTAAGGTTGATGAAGTCAGGTTGTAATGCACACCGTCAAGGAAGTTGTAATCGTACTGTAGTTTTCCGTCTTTGATGAACATGGTGTAACCACCTGTCATACCACCGACCGCAGCGATGACACCTTGCTCATTGCCTTTTAAGTCAATGGTCGTGGTGATGGTATGAGAACGATTTTTAACCGGTGCAGACGATTTTTCCGCAATGCGGACAGCGCCCGGTGCAAAATAAAGAAAGTCTTTCTGATCACCGAATAAACGGTCTTGTTGTTTGCCAAGGCGTCTAATCATGTCGTCGTATAATGGATAGACATTATACTTCCAGGCTTCTTCATCGAATATTTTCTGAAGCTCGGCGAGTTTTTCCGGGTATTGTTCTGCAAGATTGTTGCTTTCAGAGTAATCTTCTGCAACGTTGTAGAGTTCCCATACATCCTCTTCGAAGGGTAGTACCTTGTTGAGTTCCCATGGCATACGATTGGCGTGAAGCGTAACAGCTTTCCAGCCATCGACCCATATCGCACGGTTGCCGAACATTTCATAATACTGACGTTCCTTTTTATTCGGCGCATCGGGCGCATCAACTGAGTAAAGCAATGACACACCATCCATAGGCTGTTGTTTTACATTGTTGTATGTTTCTGGAACGGTAATGCCGGCCGCTTCCATTATAGTCGGTGCGATATCGCTGATATGATGATACTGGTTGCGAATTTCGCCTTTGGCTTTAATACCATTTGGCCAGTGCACCACCAGGTGGTCGGCCTGTCCGCCACGGTGTTCGCTTTGTTTAAAATAACGGAACGGTGTATTTCCTGCCATCGCCCAACCGGCATGATAATGTGGATAAGTGTTGGCTTTGCCCCAGTCATCCAGGTGGCGTAGATTGGATTCTAATGATGTTTGTAAACCATTTAAAACATAGGTTTCATTAAAGGTGCCGGCAAGACCGCCTTCACCACTCGCACCGTTATCGGCGGTAACAAAGATAAGTGTGTTATCCAGCTCGCCTATACGTGTTAGTTCTTTTACGACACGACCAATCTGATGATCTACCCATTCCATTTGTGCAGCAAATACTTCCATTTGACGTGCGTAGAGTTTTTTCTCTTCGGCTGGGAGTGGGTCCCATGCGGGGATCTCGGGAATGCGTTCAGTTAGTTTAGTGTCCGGGGGTACGATACCCAATGCCAGTTGTTTGGCTAAAATCATCTCACGGGCCTTGTCCCAGCCCATGTCAAATTTGCCTTTGTACTTATTAAGATAATCATCAGGCGCATGATGCGGTGAATGCATCGAGCCGGAGGCCCACAACATCATAAAGGGTAAATCAGGTTTGATCGATTTGTGGCCGGTGATCCATTCGATTGCACGATTAGCTAAATCCTGGTCAAGATGCACAGATTTTCGGTAAGGTTCCGGGTGATGGTCATCCCACATAACGGGTACAAACTGATGTACATCGGCTGCCATAAAGGTATAGGCGTGGTCGAAACCTTCACCGCTAGGCCAGCGATCAAAAGGGCCGACCTGGGAGACTTCATATAGCGGGGTGTGATCCCACTTGCCGAGTGCGTAATTGATGTAACCATGTTCGCCTAGATAATTGGCCACTGATTTTGCAGAGGGAGGCATTATGGCGTTATAACCGGGAAAACCCATAGCCGTTAATGCATGACTGCCTAAACCGATAGAATGAGTATTACGGCCCGCCATGAGTGATGCTCGCGAAGGTGAGCATAAAGCGGCTGTATGAAAGTTGTTATAACGCAGACCATTATCAGCTAACTTGTCGATATTTGGTGTATTAATTAAAGCGCCAAAACTCCCTACCTGTGCGAAACCAACATCGTCTAGTAAAAAGATAATGATATTAGGTGCGTCTTTTTTGGGTCGCACTTCCGGCGCCCACCATTCTTCTGATTCTTCGTAGCTTTTTGCCATTGTCCCACCGAAAACTGGGGTGGTGTCTTTAACAGGCTCGGCTACCTGTTCAACCTTTTCAGCAATCATTTCAGCTGTTTGTTGTTTAGGTGGTAGATTGTTGTCACTACAGCCTGAAATGCTCAGAACAATTAATGAAACAATGAAAATGAAATGC
>DAOWFN010000076.1 GCA_030637945.1 Gammaproteobacteria bacterium | reverse complement strand
ATTACATCATGTGAAAAATCTAGGTTGAAATTGCATATTGTTAAATAACAAGGTTAGAGACAGAATAATCTGGGTCAGCGAGCTATTTCTCTCTGACCCGGATTGATTTATGTTAGCAATAGAGGTATTAATTGAGGTGAATAATTAATAAGCAAACCTTATTCAAAGATATAAACCGCGCCAGCATTTGTGGTTTCAAGTGGTACGCCTACTGCAATAGTATCACCTGCCAGGGCGACACTATGACCAAACTCTACACCACTAACAGTCGTTGAGGCTTTGATATAGGATTGCTCAATCCAGCTGGTGCCTGATCTGCTGTAAACATATACCGCACCAAAATTTTTTGCTGCATCATTTGAACCTTGGTCAATCCCTGGTATATCACTATCTTCCTGTTGTGCTCCTACCGCAAGGATATCGCCGGACAACGCAATACTCTTGCCGAAGAGATCGGACTTACCCGTATTTGAGGCCTTGATATAGGCTTGTTCATTCCAGGTGGTATTGTCACGAACAAAAACATATACCGCACCCGAAGCAGACGCTGCCTCATCCCACGCAGTATTAATCCCTGTGGTACTGCTGTCTTCAAGCCAGGCACCGACTGCGAGAGTATCACCAGACAGGGCTACACTGTAACCAAAATTATCACCTGCAGCAGGGCTACTATTGCCTCCACCAGGGTTTGAAGCTTTGATATAGGCTTGCTCAGTCCAGACGGTGTCACTGCGGGTATAAACATATACTGCGCCGGAATTAAATGCTGACTCATCCGGTGTAGTATTAACACCAGTCGTACCACTGTCTTCATTGTATGCGCCTACGGCGAGGGTATCACCAGAGAGTGTTACGCTGTGTCCAAATCTGTCGCCTGCCTCAGCATTAGAAGCCTTGATATAGGCCTGTTCACTCCATGTTGTTTCATTTCGGGTAAATACATAGGCAGCACCTGAAGCACTGCCTTCAATATGAGCACCTACAGCAAGGGCCTCTCCTGACAACGCAACACTCGTGCCGAACAGATCACCTCCGCTTGCATTTGATGCTTTAATATAGGCTTGTTCGCTCCAGCTAGATCCAGTTCGAGTAAAAATATATACCGCACCCGCAGATGACGCTAATTCATTCGGACCACTGATGATGCCTGTGGCATCACTATCTTCACCCGTTGCCCCGACCGCCAGGGTATCACCCGATAGAGAAACACTGATACCAAATTCATCATTAGCCTCCGCGTTAGAAGCTTTGATATAAGCTTGCTGCATCCAGCTGCCGGCACTTCGTACAAAAACATATACCGCACCAGAGTTACTTGCTGCCTCATCTGGTGTCGTATCAACACCCTGGGTACTGCTGTCTTCATGGAATGCACCGACTGCAAGGGTATCTCCAGACAGGGCGACATTATAACCAAATTCATCACTGGCCTCGGTATTTGAAGCGGCGAGAATTGCCTGCTCAGCAAAAGCGGTAGCCGATGTACGTGAGATGGTTATCGTATATGTTTCACTAACCGTATTTTGCGTGACGACAATAGTAACCACTGTGTCAACGCCTTCGGGTAATTCGATTAACTGACTTAAACCATCAGTATCTGTGGCAATACCATCTACCGTAATAGTTGCTCCTGCATCAGCCGAAGTTGCTTTTATTCGTATCGATTTTGCTAAAAAACCAACGGATGCAGTGTAATCAGGCTGGTTTGTTTGAAAGACCTGGTCAAAACTTTCATTGAGAATACTCAATGAATTTAATGCAACCACCGTAACTGTAACGGCTGATGTCTCGAAGCTACCATCACTTTTTGTAACAGTTAAAGTGTATGTCGTCGTCGTGGAAGGACTCACCGAAACAGGCGTGCCTGAAGTTACCGTGCCGACACTGTTATCGATGTTACCTGTTCCATCAGCGATAAAGGTCGCAGTTAAATCAACATCATTTCCTACCGTGATAGTTGTGGATGACGCACTTAAGCTGGTACTAGTGATAGTTGAAGAGGATGATGAATTTCCCCCACCACCGCATGCGCTAATAAAAATCAATATAAATAGCGATATTAAAGTGCTAGTGAAAAATTTCATGGGATAAATCTCCAGATCAATAAGCACATTCAGCGACTATAATTACAGGCAGTAATCATTAGTGCCAAAAAATGACAGCGCTATTTTTTCTTACTTTGTATATGAAGGTTAATTTCTTATTAATCAACCTTTCCATTAGTTACTTTTACCGTACCAAGTTTAGCTTATAAACTTAAAATTGCTTTGATATTCAAATATATGAGTATGATTTTATATGCAATTTCCCAGCGAAAAAGGGCGTTGCTGATGCTTGTAATGTAAAACCACCTTTCTGAGCAGTCGCCGATGGAAGCAATGGTGAAAAGCGCAGCAAGAAGTATTGGCAGCCAGATGGGATGCCAGATCATGCGGGGGATTCCTGGCTCATTATTTGGCCGGCGATAATGTGCTGCTGATAGAATGGGAAAACATGTTATCTTCTAAAAGAATGAACGAAAAATTAAATTACTGTATTTTAAAGTAGGTTTATCGTAGGAAGATTTGTCGAATAATTTTTTACTTTTTAATAGGACTAAGAGGATTAAGTTTATGAAATTATCATTTTTAACACTATTTTTGATGTTGTTTATTGCTACACCTGTTTTAGCCGAAAAACCTTCGTGGGCAGGTGGCGGAAAACCAACAGCAGAGCAAAAAGAGGCACATAAATCTTTACAGAATGTAAAAGACAAGATGGAAGATGAGCGTGAAGATTACGCAGGGAAAATGAAAAGTGTCGAAGACGAACACGAAGCTAATAAGGATAAAATGAAAAAGGCCAAAAAATCTAAGGGAGATAAAGTTAAACAGGAAGTGGCAGAGAAAGAAATGGCGATGGAGAAAGAAGCTAAAGGTTTAGAAAAGCAGACAACCATGAAAGCTGAACAGGAGAGAAAGGAGTTGGATAAGGGTTCAGATGCAGGAAGAGAAGCCCGTGAAACTCACAGTAAGAAATGGTGGAAATTCTGGTAAAACTTAAAAAATTTAGCGGTCAGATTAAAGGGCCAGGCTAACTACCGGATATTAACCCCAGCGGCGTACGCGGCCGGTATCAATATGGACAAAGTCAGATTTTGGGTAATAACCAACACCACCGGCCTGGCAGTTTATAGCGGCTTTTCGCAGACCTGATAACTGGACGCCAGGTAGTCGAATATCGATGGCTTTACCCTGCATGTGCAGGCTCTTTTTGGCAACACCGTTGCTTTGCTTATTTAGCGCCGCATTGGTTTTTGGCGAACGATAGCCGGATATAATCTGGAATGACTTATTGCTGTCCATTTTTTGATGGAGTATGTTCAACAGATTAAGCAAGTCGTTATCCATACGATAGGCATCACCGGTGCGATGATCGCGCAAAATATGGTTAATGGCTTTTAATTCACTAGTCTGGTATTGACCTTCTGCCCAGTAGGTGGCGTTTAAATGCTCGCCTGTGTGCAGGTTTAATAGGGATAATTTACGTTCTGGTTGGGTAATAACAGAGGAAGACGAGCCAGCAAATGCATTGGGTAAAAATAACGCGGTAGTCGCACCGATGCCTAATTGTAAGAAGCGGCGGCGGCTATGACGGGTGTTATGTTGTATTTTGTCCTGCGGTCGATAAAAGTTGGCCGGCATTAAGTACTCTCAGATATATCTCTAATAAAAAACGACAACAGGATTATAGTCAAATATATCGACTATATAAGGATATTCAGAGATATTAGGTAAATATGTTGGAGATATTTCAGGGGTAAATTAGAGATATTTGGCCATTTTTTGATCACGTTGGTAACTATCAGGCGAAAATGTGAGTTCTTCACCATCGAACCAGACAGTGGTGTAGATCGCATAAACAGATAGAGGTTGCTCGAGTTTTGTGCGATGCACAGCCTCGGTATCGATGATATCCACTAGCGATTGATGTGTGTTATTCCTGGTCAGACTAAAGTTTGCCAGTGCCAATGAATCTTCTACCCGAATGCAGCCTGAACTGAAAGTTCTCTGTGTCTGATTAAATAGGCTTTTTGATGGCGTGTCGTGTAAGTAGATTGCCCATGGATTTGGCAGTATAAATTTAAGGCGACCCAGGGCATTTTTATTACCAGGTTCTTGCCTGAGCGAGTAGGGGAAATGTCTCTCTGACAATGACTGCCAATCGATAGAGTCAGGATTGATTTCGGTTTTTTTGCCACCTTCGTTGTTGAAAACCGTAATATTGTTACGGTCAAAATAATCAGGGTTGGCCTGTTGTTTGGGTAACAGATCCAGACGGGCCAGTTTATGTGGCACATACCAGCGTGGGTTAAACACTATATGCGTCATTTTACTGCTAAAGCTGGGTGTAGGACGTTTTATTTTACCGACGATAACGCGCATATCAAGTTTGACCTCATCATCTTCTATCGCGGTCAAACGATAGTTGGCTAAATTAACCATGATGTAGCGTTTGCCCAGGTCATCTGGCAGCCAGCGTAACCGTTCCATGTTGATGTTTATCTGTCGCAGACGTGCTGTCGCAGTGACATTCAT
>DAOWFN010000110.1 GCA_030637945.1 Gammaproteobacteria bacterium | reverse complement strand
TGCAGCAAGTTCGGACGGTTCCACTTCATTTGATGAAACGAAACTGGATGATGCCTTAACTGCTTTACCACTGGAAGACCTAAGCGCTGATGAGATTGCCGGTCTGGAATATATGAGAGAAGAAGAGAAGCTTGCTCGTGATACATATATAACGATGTTTGATATTTGGGGCATTAATATATTTGATAATATTTCAAACAGTGAGCAAACACACACTGATGCTGTATTGGCGCTGCTCGAAAAATACGGCATTGCTGATCCGGTCGGTGACAACGACATCGGTTTATTCGTCGATGAAAAACTACAAAATCTGTATGACACTTTAATCGCTCAAGGCTCAGCGTCATTAATTGATGCACTGCTGGTAGGCGCTGCAATCGAAGAGATAGATATAATCGATATACAGGTACAGCTCGACAACTATGTGGATAACCAGGATATTGCCCTTGTATATAGTAATTTGTTAAAGGGTTCTCGAAATCATTTACGATCTTTCACCAGTAGCCTGGAAAAGCAGGGGATAATCTATCAGCCTCAGTATCTGTCGCAGCAGGCGTATGATGAGATCGTTAGCTCTGCAATGGAAACTAATTAATCATTGATTTGTTGCTTGCATCTGTAGTACAACTAGTCTTCAATTTTAATAGCGGAGTCTAGGATATGTCAGAAAAAGAAATTGTATCTAATAAACAACAGGAAAAAGATGGCATCAGTCGTAGAGATGTATTGCTGGGTATGAGCGCTGCAGCAAGCATGGTTTATGCAGGCTCTGCATCAGCGGCAGCCTCGAAAGAGCATGACCACAGTAAGCATTCGACCCAGTTAACTGATCTGATGGATGCAGTAAATAACTGTACCGATAAAGGCCGTCGCTGTATCTCACACTGCATGGTCAGTTTCACCGAGGGTGATACCGATCTGGCTGAATGCGCAAGCAAGGCACATGAGATGATGGCTATCTGTGGCGGTTTTGCTTATCTGGTGGCATCAAATTCAAGTTACGTTAAAGAGTACGCTAAAGTATGTGAAAAAGTTTGTGTTGATTGCGCCAAAGAGTGTAATAAACATGACCAGCACAAAGAGTGTAAAGCTTGTGCCGATGCATGTGATGATATCGTTGATGCTATCAAGCTTAGTCTTGCTTAAGTTTTAATGCATCAGCTTGCTTATGTATTACGCCTCGAGAGAGGCGTAATTTTTTACTTGTATATAGAGCGTAGCGATCTGATTAGTTTAGATGTTTCGTCATTGTTGATCGTATAAATTTATCCAGTAAGTTTTCATTTTCCAGTTCGTTGTCTTCAATGACAGGTAAGTTCGGATAAGTCTCGCATAGCTTTTTTGCAAAAATGCCATGACTGGTTTCAGTGGCACAGTGCCCGTCGATATAGACTGGCGTACTGTTTAAACCGCAGCTGGGTGAACGGCTTTTGAAGATAAAACCCGAAAGCTGGTTTAGCTCAGCTGGTTTTGTGTTGCAGTAATTTTGCATGATACTGGTGACGTCAATGGAAGGATCATCACGACCGATGAGTTTTGGGTTTTCAATGCTGCCAGTGAGTTGCACGGGTGGGCGTGGAATGCCTAAGCCTGCTTCAACTTCCGGGCAAACAGGAACAAGATTAAATATCTTACTAAGCTTTTCCATAACGATGGTGTTGGTTTTAGACTGACCGTCATAACGCACTGCATCGCCGAGCAGACATTGGCTAACTCCGACTAACGGTTTTTGGTCTTTCATGGTGAATTAAAGGTCCCTCGTCGCCTTAAAACAGCTCTGTCGGGATGACGGTATGGGTGTCATCCTGAACGATAGTCATCCCTACATGGATGTAGGTTGCCAGGGTAATGCAGGAGCAGTTGCCGAAGGATCTTTGGTGTGGTGAAAACAAGAGCTAGATCCTTCGTGCCTCGGGATGACAATAATGAAAGGAGTTTCATTGTTGTCACTTTTTAGCGCCCATGTCCAATGCGCGTTGTCTCGATTTTTTTGCCTCTATTGCCAGTTTACCTGCATCCCAGTTGGGCATGGTCTCTGGCCAGCCGAACATGTGTGCGGTAAGAATCTCGCATAGCGCGTCGATATGTGTCGGGTCATCGTTGAGGCAAGGGATGTAATTGAAGGTTTCACCACCGGCTTCGATAAATAATGCTTTGTTTTCCATCTGAATCTCTTCCAGTGTTTCCAGGCAGTCGGCGGCGAAGCCCGGACAGATGACATCAACACTTTTTGTACCAGTCGAGGGCAGTTCTTGCAATGTGATGCTGCAATAGGGTTCCAGCCAGGGTTCGCGTCCAAAACGTGACTGGAATACGACTTTCCATTCGTCGTTATTCAGCGCTAGTTTGTCTGCGACCAGGCGTGCGGTTTTCTGGCAATGACAGAAGTAAGGGTCACCATTATCAATGTAACGTTGCGGAATGCCGTGGAAGGAGAACAATAATAACTCGCCACGGGTGTTGTTTTGCCACTGTTGTTTAATGCTGTTTGCCAGGGCATCGATATATTTAGGGTGGTCATGGTACTGGTTGATCATGCGCAGATCTGGCAGCCAGCGCCAGCCTTGTAATACGTTGGTTACCTGATCAAACACGGCGGCAGTGGTGGTGGCTGAATACTGCGGGTATAAAGGCAGGATGAGCAAACGGCGTGCGCCAGCCTTTCGCAGGCTTTCAAGGCCGCTTTTAATGCAGGGTTTGCCATAGGTCATCGCCAAATCGGCAATCACATGTCCTCGAAAGCGGTCTTCCAGCTTCTTTTGAATGGCCTGAGCCTGCAGTCGTGAGATATGTACTAATGGTGAACCATTTTCTGTCCAGACCTTTTTATAAGATTTTGCTGCTTTTGGTGGGCGAATACGTAAAATAACGCCATGCAGCGCGAACCACCAGATGAAACGATTGGCTTCAATGACGCGTGGATCGGCTAAAAATTGTGCCAGATATTTTCTTACGGCTGAGGCTGTGGGAGCTTCCGGAGAGCCTAAATTAACCAGCAGGATGCCCAGTTTTTCCTGTGCACCATGCTGGTGACTGATTTTTTCTGACACGTTATTGTTGTGATGTAGTGGTTTGTTCGCGAAGACTGACAGATTTAGCATTGCGGCTCAAGTCCTTTGGCGCATTATTGAATCAGTCAAAATCTTGTGATATGAGCGCGTAAATTAACAATAGTAATTAAGAATCCTGTAATATACCGCCCATTATTTTTTCAGTAGACGTACCGGGAGTTCCCATGCCAACAAGGCTGGTCATACCAAATGAAATAGCACCAGGTGAAAGACGCATTGCGTTGGCGCCAGATGTAGCAAAGAAACTAGTCAACGCCGGTGTTAGTATTTCGATGCAGCAAGGTGCTGCGCTGTCATCCTATTTTAAAGATGAGGATTTTTCTGATGTAGCATCGGTAGCTGATGTCGCCGCATTGTACAAAGACGCTGATCTGATTTTTAAAGTCATGCCACCGACACTCGATGAGCTTAATCTGATGAAAGATGGCTGCACCATCGTTGGTTTTATGGTGCCCAGTAAAAACGCCGATATGATGAAGCTGATGTGTGATAAAAAAATCACTTCGCTGGCGATGGAGCTGGTGCCGCGCATCACGCGTGCCCAATCCATGGATGCTTTATCTTCACAGGCATCGATCGCCGGTTATATGGGTGTATTGATGGGCGCGCAGCTGGCGTCGGTATTTTTCCCGATGTTAACGACGGCGGCGGGTACGATCCGTCCTGCAAAAGTATTAATCATCGGTGTCGGTGTAGCCGGTCTACAGGCGATCGCTACCGCGAAACGCCTGGGTGCAATCGTCGAGGCGTATGACGTGCGCAGTGCAACGCGCGAACAGGTGGAATCTTTAGGTGGTAAGTTTATCGATACTGGCGTGAGCGCTGAAGGCGAAGGCGGTTACGCACGCGAGTTGAGCGATGATGAAAAACAACAGCAGCAGGATGTGCTGGCAAAACATATTGCGATGGCCGATGTCATCATCAGTACGGCAGCCATTCCAGGTCGGCCTTCACCGAAGATTATCTCTGAGGCGATGGTTGCAGATATGAAAACCGGTTCAGTGATCGTGGATCTGGCATCAGAGGGCGGCGGTAACTGCGAGCTCACCAAGCCGGGTGAGACGTTCGAATATAAAGATCGTGTAACGATTCACGGCCCACTGAACGTTGCAGGCGAATTACCGATTCATGCCAGTGAGATGTACGCCAAAAATTTATTTAATCTGGTGTCGCCATTTATCAGTGAACAAGGAAATCTGGAACTGGATTTTGATGATGATGTCATCGCCGGTTGTGTATTAACCCGTGACGGTGAAATCGTGCATGAGCACTATAAGAAATAAGCAAGTGAAATTTAAAGAGTTAAAGTCATGATTGAAGGTTTACCCGCGTTATACATCTTTATGTTATCCGCTTTTACCGGTTACGAAGTAATCAGTCGTGTGCCGGTAATTTTGCATACACCATTGATGTCTGGTTCCAACTTCGTGCACGGTATCGTATTGGTCGGCGCGATGATCGTCATGGGTAATGCAGAAGGTATGCTGGAATTAACCATTGGTTTTATTGCGGTTGCGATGGCGGCAGGTAATGCGGTTGGCGGTTATGTGGCAACGATCCGTATGCTGGAGATGTTCCAGACCAAGCCGAAAGTTGGGGGAGCGCAGTAATGAGTTTAATTATTGACGCAATATATTTCGTTACCGCAGCGGTATTTATCATCGGTTTGAAGCAGATGTCTTCACCAGTGACTGCGCATCGCGGCATCGTCTGGGCTGGTATCGCAATGGTTGTTGCATCGCTAGCTACATTTGGTGCGCCACAGATTACGCTGGATGTTGGCAGTATTAACTTACAGTTAATGCTGGTTGCGATTATTGTTGGTTCTACTGTCGCTTATATTTCAGCTAAACGTGTTGCCATGACCGACATGCCGCAGATGATTGCGATGTATAACGGCATGGGTGGTGGTGCGGCTGCAGCGATCGCAGCGGTTGAGCTGGTTAAGCTGTCCGCCGGTGCCGAGAGTCATGGCCTGACTATTCAGGTGTTAGCTGTGCTAGGCGCGGTTATCGGTGCCATTTCATTTTCTGGTTCGGCGATCGCTTTTGCCAAACTGCAGGGCCTGATGAAAAAGACACTGCGCTTGCCGCTGCACCAGGTTATCAATATTGCTTTATTTGTCGCAACTTGTGTATTTGGTTACCTGGTTGCTACCGGTCATCCTGTTAGCTTTGATCATGTCATCATCTTTTTTGTACTCGCCATCGTTCTGGGTGTGATGCTGACCCTGCCTATCGGTGGTGCAGACATGCCAGTCGTCATTTCATTATTCAATGCTTTAACCGGTTTAGCCGTTGCCTTTGAAGGTTTTGTATTAAACAACGCAGCCATGATTATTGCCGGTACCGTCGTAGGTTCTTCCGGTACGCTGTTAACGCAGTTGATGGCTAAGGCGATGAATCGTCCAATTTCAAACGTACTGTTCAGTAGTTTTGGCAGTGATGGTGGTGCAGCTGTAGAAGAAGATATCGAAGGCAGCATGAAAGAGATCCAGGCGAATGATGCCGCTATCATGATGGCCTATGGTCAGAAAGTGATTATCGTACCGGGTTACGGTATGGCGGTTGCTCAAGCGCAGCACAAGTTAAAAGAGATGGGCGATCTTCTCGAAGCACGTGGTATCGATGTGAAATATGCGATTCATCCCGTGGCGGGTCGTATGCCGGGACACATGAACGTGCTGCTTGCTGAAGCGGGTGTGGATTATGACAACATTCTTGATCTGGAAGAGATTAACCCTGAGTTTCCAACAGCAGACGTGGCGCTGGTTATCGGTGCTAACGATGTAGTCAACCCCGTTGCCCGTTCTAATCCTGATAGCCCTATCTACGGTATGCCGATTCTGGATGCAGATAAAGCGCAAAATGTCATCGTGATTAAACGCGGTAAAGGCGCTGGGTTCTCCGGTATCGAAAATCACCTGTTCTATGCGGATAATACACAGATGTTATACGGTGATGGCCAAAAAGCCGTCGCTGAATTGATCGCGGGTATCAAGGCCCTGTAGAGATAGCCTTTTTATTTGATATGTTAAAAAGCCTCGATATCGAGGCTTTTTTTGTGGCGATCTGTTGTGTTGATATAGGGTATTTACAGCATCTATAACAAGCTGCTGACAAACTGTTTTATTTGACCGTAGTAATCCGTGGCATCGCCTTGAGTTACTGCAATGATATTGAAAATAACAAGCATCGCAGACAGGGTCAGGGCGATTATTATGCGTTTCTCTTGAACCGGCATTATTTTCTCCTAAGCATGGTTTCACAGGTCTGTTTTCCTGCTCGGTATGAGTAAGTGCAAGTAATATGCCAGAATGTAATAAATTGATTTATAGTATTTTTTTCAATTGCTTAGAGTTTTCTTATCGGTGTCTTTTTGTTTTTAATAATGAAAACATGCATCGCTTTAGTGCATTCATGCTAAATATTGGTGCATTTTTAAAGCTAGAAAGGTTTTCTAAAATAATACGTGTAATATTTTTTCATTCGCATACAATCTGCCAATAATAAAAATACATCATGGTTAAGCGAGAGAGGGCGTATGAGGACGATTCTGGTATTAAATGCAAAAGGCGGTTGTGGTAAAAGCACGATAGCGACCAACCTGGCAAGTTATTTCGCATCTGAAATGGGCGAAAAAGTTGTGTTGGCGGACTGCGATCCTCAAGAATCCAGCCTGGCGTGGCTGGACGTGCGTGATGAACAGCGGCCGCATATAGAAGGTGTGGCCGCGTATAAAGAACCACTGCGAGTTGCCAGAGATACAGACATCGTCATCATGGATGCTCCGGCGCGTGTTCATGGTAAAGAGCTAACCCAGATG
The DNA here is from genome assembly GCA_030637945.1 of Gammaproteobacteria bacterium. Lineage (GTDB taxonomy): Bacteria > Pseudomonadota > Gammaproteobacteria > SZUA-229 > SZUA-229. The sequence goes on along the minus strand of DAOWFN010000110.1, from coordinate 1,440 downwards.
ATGCGTAACGTTGAGACGGTAATATTTCCGGTTTTACCATCACCTATTGATATGCGTGCGGCAACAAAGTATCTGGAAGAATTGAAAAAAAATGGTCGAGTGCTGCGTGACGAAGTAAAAATTGGCGTGGTCGCAAACCGTGTACGAGAAAACACACTTGTCTTTTCTGATCTGTATTACTTTATAAAATCGATGAAGTTGCCATATATTGCCACCTTGCGAGATACGCAAAATTATATCCGCGCTGAAGAACGTGGTGTCGGTATTTTCGAAATGGCGCCTTCACAGGTTTATCAGGATCTGGAAGATTGGGAACCGTTAACCAGATGGCTGCGTAGTAAACGCAGTATGCCCTAGTCGCAGAAGATCAAACTATTTTCCTGTCATCCTGAACGATAGTGAAGGATCTTATGGCACATGATTAATTAGATATACCGCTTCAAGATCCTTCACTATCGTTCAGGATGACAGGCTCATATTTTTTATAATTTATTTATGTTCATTGCTAAAGATATAACTCAATTTAAAACCCTGTTTGTTACTAAGCTAAAAAACATGCTGTCTGATGATGAGCTGGGCGCATTTATTCTGGTATTGGCAAATAGTCAGCAGGATGTGTTCCTGAAAAATGAACTGGCAGATGATTTAAAAAGCACTTATAAAATATTAAAAGAAAAATATTCTGCCGAAAAACTCGATGCAACACAGGATGATAGTGATGTCTTCGAGCAACTGCTCGACCTCGAGTTAGAGGATATTCCTGTCTGGCAATATAAATCGATTGGCGAATGGCAAGTGGTTTGTAACTCGATGCGCCAATTACGCCCTGCACGCGCTTCATCACAAATTTTAAATTCAATTAAACAGCCTTACGATGAAACCAGGTTTCATTTTAATAAACCATTTTTAAAACCAGAAATCCTATGGGAAGGTCAGTATAGAGATATAAAGTTACGTGTCCTGTTTAACAAATTCCCATTCTCTGATTATCATCTGCTGATCGTTGTATCGCCGGAAAAAAACAGCCCGCAATTATTAACGCAGGTGACGCATCACTATATGTTTTCTCTGGTAGAAGAGACGGCGAAAATATTTCCTGGTTTTGGTATTGGTTTTAATAGCCTGGCGGCAGGCGCTTCAGTTAATCATCTGCACTTTCAGGGTTTTGTTCGTGAGCAGACTTTCTCTATAGAAACTGATCATTGGAAACATAATGGTGGCGATGATGACTGCCCTTTAGATGTAAAATATTTTTCAGATGTTGAATTATCCTGGAATTACATTGATCAGTTAACGGAAGAAGGTAGTGCGTTTAATTGTCTGTACCGCAGTAGCGGTTGTTATGTTATTCCCAGAAGATATCAGGGCACGGTGGTTTTGCCTGGCTGGTTGGCGGGTGCCGGTTGGCTGGATGTGGCGGGTACGATAACAGTGTCTGAT